>NZ_AYZJ01000063.1:0-11626 GCF_001436615.1 Lacticaseibacillus camelliae DSM 22697 = JCM 13995 | reverse complement strand
TCATGGCCTTTCTGGTCTAGTCGTCAGGGTGTTGCACTTGAATTGTAAACTGGGGTGCGGAAAATAAGGCCTTAGCGAGTCAGAAGGCGACTACTGAGGCGGCTGAGAAATTGACCGGCAGCAAGGTTGAAGAAGAGTTTGGCTATCTGGTGAAGGGCTTTTCGATTGATGCCAAAGTTTCAGACATCAGCAAGCTGCAGGCACTTGATGGCGTCAAGTCGGTTGAAGTTAGTGCCATTCAGACCCCGCAAGACATCTCTGCTGATAAAACCGTCCAGGCGGTACAAGCTTGGCAAGAACAGAATGTTAAAGGCGAGGGTATGGCCGTTGCAATCATTGACAGTGGAATCGATCCGACGCACAAGGATTTCCGCCTGACCGATGAATCGACCGCGAAGATCTCGAAGGAAACCGCGCAAAAGGCCATCGATGAATTGGGTTATGGGAAATATGAAAATACCAAGATTCCCTTTGCACACAACTATGCTGATGGTAATGATGAAGAAGTTTACGACACCACTGGAGAAATGCACGGCCAGCACGTGGCGGGGATCGTGGCGGCCAATGGGGAAAATCCGGATAACGTGAAGTCGGTTGAAGGAGTCGCACCGGAAGCCCAGTTGCTGGACATGAAGGTCTTCAATAATATGGGTACCGGGGTTTTCTCCGACGTGATCGTGCAATCCATTGAAGATTCAGTGAAGCTCGGCGCGGACGTCATGAATATGTCTTTTGGTGCTGATGACGCCAATGCGAACATGAGTGACGTAGAAAATGACGCCATTGAAGCGGCAGCAGACGAAGGGGTCGTTTCGGTTATTGCCGCGGGTAACTCCGGTAATTCGACGGGTCGCGCGACAGGGGCGTTGGCGAACTACAACGCGCTCGATGATGGACTGATGTCCACCCCTGGCATTGCCGAGGATGCCATCACCGTCGCTTCTTCCGACAACACGACCTGGACCTCTTATGGCACTTCCGTCACTCATGCTAGCGATGATGGCGATGTTTTCGGCAAGGCTATCAGCATTGAACCCAATGCGGACTTGGTTTCCTCAACGAAGGCGTTAGCCCATTTCCCAACGGCGCAGTTGGTCGTTGTGCCGAATGAAAGCAACTACGAAGATGTCGTTGATGGGGTGGGGGCCGGCTCCGATGGTGACTACGCCAATGTCGACGTCAGTGGCAAAGTCGCAGTAGTTTCTCGTGGCGGTAATGGCGAAGTGACTTTTGCCGATAAATACGCCAACGCGAAATCTCACGGCGCGGCCGGTTTGATCGTTATCAACAACGTGACGGTTGGTGATGGGGAAGCGGGGCTGTCAGCTGGCCTGCCAACCATTTTCACGAGCATGAAAGATGGTAAAACACTGGTTGATGATGTCAAAGCGCACCCGAAGGAGTTTTATAAATTCAGTACTTTCACGCCGGTGGTTTCAACCAGTTCCACGGCGAATGAAATGTCCTATTACACCACTTGGGGGCCAAACACTGACCTTGAATTAAAACCTGATATCACTGCGCCTGGTGGGCACCTCTGGTCAACGGCCAATGATAATGGTTATCAGGATATGTCAGGGACCTCTATGGCGACGCCAGTGACGGCAGGCGCCACGGCACTTGTGCTTCAAGGTCAAAAGGCGAATGGGCTCGGCCTGAGCGGCAAGGACCGAGTGACGGCAGCCAAGCTTGCCATGATGAACACGGCTACTCCGGTGCTCGACAAAGCGCATGATAACGCCCCATACTCACCGCGACGACAGGGTTCTGGGATTGTTCAGATCAGCCAAGCCCTGAAGTCTACCGTTGCCATGACAGTAAAAGGGAAAGGCGCGGCTTCGCTTAAGGAAATTGGTGACAAAGCAACTTTCACAATCAATCTGAAGAATAACGGTAAAACCGATATATCATACAATTTCAACGATTTTGGCGGTGCCTACACTAAGGCAGTGGATGAGGACAAAAACGTTTATGACAAGCACATCTCCGGGTCGACGCTGAAAGCAGATGCAGAGGAATTCGACTTGAAGGCTGGGGAGTCTAAAGATGTCACTGTGACGCTGACTTTACCGAATGGCTTCCACAAGTCCCAATGGGCTGAAGGATTCGTTGGTTTTAAGAGCAACACGTCAGACAGCCCAGATCTCTCAATGGCGTTCCTTGGGTTCTACGGGAACTGGGACAGTGCGCAGAAGATTTTTGATGGCATTGGCAACTCTGGCAAATCAATTTATCCTGATGAAAGTGCATATGTCTCGGATCACGGGAATTTTTTGATGTCTGAAGATGGGGCAGCACTGGGCCTGGTTTGGGATAGCGAATTTAGTGACACGGGTTCGACCCCGCTTGGGCGGTACTGGTACGACGCTAATTACGTCGCCATTTCACCAAATGGGGATGGTACTCAGGACAATGCTTCTCCTTACGTTTCGCTTAATCGTAATGCTAAGGAACTTAAGGCTACTATTGTTGATGCGAACGGCAAGACGGTACGTGATTTGGGTTCTGCACTTGATGCATCCAAAAACTACATTTCTGGTCATGGGGAGCACGTGACCACGAATAGTTATCTGAGTATTGATCATCTAAAATTTGATGGGAATAGTTACGATCCGACGACTGGCAAAGAGAAGGCCTTACCAGATGGCCAGTATATTTACCGGCTAACGGCCAATGTAGATTCTGATGATGCTGGCAGCGAGACTCAGACCATGGACATGCCGATTAAGGTTGATAGCACGAAGCCAGAGTTTAACAATGTCAATCTAGCAAAGAATGATGATGGTAAGTGGCATGTTACTGGGACGGTTACTGACAAGACAAGCGGGCTTTCACCACTGTCCAAGATTGGTATTTCTGTTAACGGTTTTGCAATCACCGCCAAGCTGGATCCTCAAGTCAGTCAGGCTAAAGACTTTAGTTCCGTGGAGGACTTTGCCAAGGAACCACTGAAGACCTTTGATTTTGATACTGAGATCACTGACGTTTCACAGTATCTGAAGGACGGTATCAATAACATCCAAGTCGCCGCGATTGATAACGCCGGCAACCCCGGATCAATTGAAATTAAGGCTACTGTTGATGTGGCTTCGAACAGTAATAGTCTGATCCTTTTCAATGCCTTTGACGGTGAAACGACAGATGACACAGATACCTACTACAACAAGGATGATAAGACCTACACGATCTATGGCAACTACAAGAATGATTTCTATCTGAATGGTCAACCAGTCAAAGTCGATGACGATGGCAACTTTGAGGCACATGTGGCGACTACTGATGGGATGGATAAGTTGATCTTCTCTCAAGATGCCAAGCAAAATATCGTGATTAAAACAATCAAGTTTGGTTTTGCTGCACAGCCTGTCACAACGCTTGACTTGCCAGCGGGGGGGCAGTGGTATGACATGACCGATGGTTCCAGAATGTATGGGGTCAACAATACTGCGGATACCTTCACGTTATCTGGGAGCGTTTCGGGCAGTCCATCCGATATTGTCACCTATGGGTACAACGAAGGCGGGTCGACATTTGAGCCGGATTCTTACAACTTAGACAAGGCAACCAGCAAATTTAACGCTTTGTTCAGAATGGTCAACGGCAGTAGCGCACGTGAGGGTGAGAACATCATGAGCGCCCAGGCGTTCACCTCGATTCCTGGCGTCGGTGAAGTTGACGGCCCAGAAGCTGACATGCTGGTGACTCAGCTTGATCGCACCTACCTTAACTTTGACAACGTAGTCGGGGGATCAACAGTCAACATCTCCAAGGAGAATGAAAAAGACATTAAGTATGATGAAGCAACTGAAACGTTGACCATCACCGGGACGGCCGGCAATGCGTTTGATACAGTAGATGACTTCACGATTCTTGGCCATTCGATGGATCCCGATGATCCCGAAAACAAGGTTCAGGTGGATCCAACCACGCATCAGTTTAGTTACAAGCTCAAAGTTGGCGAAAACCAAGTACGCTACATTACTTATCAGTTTAAACTGAGCGGTGCTGAGGAGTGGACACGAGGGTCGTTCGGGGTTGCGGTTGACACGACCTTCCCGGTTCTTGATTTCACCACAGGAGACAATTGGCAGGCTTCCGCGTTAGATGATTACGACTATGAGGTATTCACTAACAAGGATTCCCTTGAACTAAAGGGTGAATTTGGTGATAACCTGAGCGGTTACACGGTCAAGATTGGTACTGACGAATTTTATCAGACGCCATGGAATCAAACGCTTAGTGAGAAGTACACCACAGATCAACCAAAACAGTTTGACACGGAATTGCCATTGACACCAACAGACGATAGTAAGGACCTCGTTAAAGACAACGGTGCTTCTGATAACGTCTTTGTGATGACCGTCACGGATAACTATGGCAACGAAACTAAGCGCCGGATTCTCGTTCACCAGAAGAAAGCTGCACTGGATGCGCCAACGATTACGCCAAGCACTCAGAAGCTGACCAATGCACCGGTCGCGTTGACTGCAACGCAGGCGCAAGACGCAGATATCCAGTATAGCTTGGACAATGGTAAGACTTGGAACAGCTACGATGGCAGTGTAAATAAAGCAATTGATGGGGATATTCAATTCAAAGCTAGCGATAAGTACGGGAATGAATCACCCGTTGCGACATACACCGTAAAGAATATCGTCAATCAGATTGCGGCTTTGCCGACAGCATCGCTAAGTGATCTGAGTGCAAACACCAAAGCCATCACAGTCACGCTCGGGTTTGATAAAGCTTTGACTGCCGATCAGCAAGAATATACGCACCTTCGTTACAGCCTCGATGGCGGTGAAACTTGGGAGACCTACACCAAGCCATTTGCAGTGACTGCGACCACTGATATTCTCGTCCAAAGCTTCGATGATGCAGGCAATAAATCAACAGCAATCACCACTTCTGTGATTATTCCTGAAGATGAGAAGACTGATGATTCAGACAAGGGGACAAACGGGACACCAGGGGAGACTAATGGCGGGTCCGACGAGAAGGGAGATTCTAGCTCCACCGGCGACGGTGAGAAGGATGATACCAACACTACTGGCGACGGTAACAAGCAGGACGGCTCCGTTTCCACGGGTAAAGACGCTTCTCAAGCTGCTGGCACGGATGATGAGAAGCAACAAAGTGGCGAAAATGGTGCTACTAAGACTGATCAAGGCGTTGCCAGCTCCGAGCCTGAGCGATCAGCTCGCGTATACAAAGACAATGGGTCGCTTTCGTCGGTTTCACGCGGGGCACGGACAAATTCCGGCCGTCGGGGTAGGAGATTGCCAAGCACAGGCGAGAAAGTGGCGCATAACGCTCTGACTGGGATGCTGGTCATGGTGCTGACTGGTCTCGGGTTCACATTTGTTGGGGGTAAAAAACGAAATGAAGAAGAATAAACATTTAAATGTACTCCTTTATAGCACGGCATTACTCGCTAGTTTATCGTTTGCGACTCTGATTCAACCTCAGGCGTCCGTTCGTGCAGACACAGTTACCGAAGATTCTGGGGATAGTTCGAAAGACGGCCAGGCCCAATATGAGCCAGTTGACTTCACCAAAGTAAATTTTCCGGATCAAGGACTACGCGATATCTTGACTGCAATGGCTTATAAAGTTGATCCAGAATGGGATGGCAAGCAATTTAGCTCCGACATGTTGAGTTCAATGCAGTCCATTGAAGCTCTTGACCCCGACGATCCGGTGAAGGACCTTAAAGGGCTTGAATTACTGCCTAAATTGTATAACCTTTCGCTTGGAGCGGGCTCTGAGGTCTCTGACTTCAGTTTGCTGCCGAAGCTGACATACTTGAAAATGCTGGATCTTGAAGGGATCAACCTTGAGCACATTGGGCCCAAAGATCTTCAATCGGATTCTATTACCAAGCTGACAATTGGTGATGATTATTCCACCCATGCGACTACGACTCTGCAGTCGCTGGAGCTGGACGGATCTTTGCCAAGCCTCCAGCAATTGACCGTTGAAGACAGTAGTACGATTACTAAAGTCTCGGTCAAAAATTTGCCTGTACTTGAGGAACTACGGGCGGAGGACCTTACCAGTCTGGATGATGCTACCGTCGAAAATCTGCCTGCACTAAGCAATTTGGATCTGTACAACGATCCAAAGTTGGCAACCCTCAACGCCAGCGGTTTGGATAAGGTTAATGATCTGACTATTTCCAAGGATGCCTTTTCAGAATTCGATCTTAAGTCATTTCCAGGACTGATTGATTTTGATGCGTCGGATAACCAACTCTCCAGTCTTGACCTAAGCAATGTGAATCTGACTTCTTTAAATTTGGCGAATAATCAGTTCAAGAGTATTGATCTTTCAAAGCAGACTCATCTGGGAACACTCTATCTGCAAGGCAATCAGCTCTCTGAAATCGATTTGGCCGGCTTGGAGTATTTATCGACGGTCGATCTTTCGTATAATCAGTTGACGACGTTTGACGCACCTGATGCGCATGGCGATGATGTTAGTTTTGACGAATTGAGAAACGAAGGGGAATACAAGGCAGGACTACGGACCTTGAGTTTGAACGGCAATAAACTGACTACCTTCGATGCGTCATTGTTTCCGCAGGTCACTCAGCTCGACCTTTCTGATAATCAGTTGACTAGTTTTACACCGAACCACGTCGTAGCCTCCCTGAATTTGACGAACAATAACCTGACAGGGACGCTCAATATTAGTGGTGCTAGTCATTTGATCAATTTGGCTGCCAGTGGGAATGCATTCTCCTACATCGCCAATGATGTGCCAGATATTTCGGTGATTTCTCAGTATGTATGGAATTACGTTGCTGATGAGCACGTGCGCGCCAATACTTATGAGGTCGATGGTCACTGGTATGTCAACGTGCGGGACTTGATTGGCGACGCAGATGCAAGCGATGAGGATGCAAAAAATGATCTCGCCTATGTTCACGTTGATACCAGTAAATGGCAGATGCGCGATGACGGAACGGCAATTTATATTGGTGAGGGACGCCCAACTTCCTTTGAATATGATGGGATGGTTTCTCACATGGAATGGACAACTGCTTCAGCGGTTCAGTTTCAGGCTGATTACCATGTTACTGCAGCGCTGACACCAGGTGCTGACAGTGACATCAAAGTGGCATTTAAGAGCGCAAACAATGATGAAGGGACCGTTTCTGGGACTGTGACGGCCAAGGCAGGTCAGCTGCTGAACGAGAACCGGCTGCCGACCCCTGAACCACAGGCGGGATACCGCTTCGATCACTGGCAGGATCAGGACAATAACGTCATCGACTTTGATCTCTATAAGCCAATTGGCAACACAACGCTTTACGCAGTGTTCGCTAAGGATGATGGAAAAACGTCGGCTAGCGTGAAGTTAGTCTTCAAGTCTGCTGATGAGAAGCGAGGTACTGTTGACAAGACCATTTCAGCCAAGGCGGGGACACCGCTGAACGCTGCGAAAGTACCGACGCCGATTGCAGCTGAAGGCTTTGCTTTTGACCACTGGGAAGATGCGGGTGGCAATTCGGTTGATTTCAGCAACTACACGCCAAGCAGCGATGCGACATTTACTGCTGTCTTCGCTCCGCTTTCTGTGGATGCAGCGGCTGGTCAAAAAGCCGGGGTGGCCGATGGTGCAGCCGGCAAGCAAGTGGCTGATAATGCTTCGCAAAGCAAAGCATATCAGGATGCTTACACAGCCGCTTACACGGATGCCAAAGCGACCTATGATGCCGACTTTGCGACTGGCGAGGCAATTGGGGCCGCAGATTCTGGTGAGAATCTCGATGCTGCAGATGTGAGTGCTTTTTCGGCGGGTTATCAAGCGGGTTACGCCAAAGGCTACGCTGAGACGGAGCGGGATTCATATCGTGGTTACAATACAACCGAGGCGTTCAAGGTGGAGGTTAAGGCCGCAGATGCGACTCAGTCTGACCTTGACACCAACTTATCTGTACCGCAAGGGGAAATCTTTGGAAACTGGTATGAAGACAACAGCTCATTCCGCAACTCTGGGGTCCATGAAGGTTATACCTTCGATCATTGGGAGGATGACAAGGGCAACGTTATTGATCTGACCCAATATAAGGTTACGCGTGATCAGATTATCTACGCTTTCTATACGACTGTTGATTTGTCTGGTGAACAGGGAAAGGCAGCTGGGCAGGCTGACGGTGAAGCAGGTCTTCCGCGTAATGTTGGTGAAGACAAGTCAGTAGAATATATCAATGCCTACTACGAGGCTTACGAAAAAGGGTACAAGATTTATCAGCAGCAGTACGATGCTGGGGTCGCGGCTGGTCGGGCCGACGGCGTGGGTAACTACGATTATGCCGACACGACAATGGAGACTGAGGCTTTCCAGAAGGGTTACACCTATGGGTATGATGAAGGCTACGCTGAGTTCACGGGAATTGCCAGTGCCGAGGATCAAGGAGCAGCCGCTGGTAAGGCCGATGGTGAAGCAGGCAATGAGCCCGCAGATAACAGTGATCAGTCTGAAACCTATCAAATTGCCTATACTGAAGCTTACGATGCGACTAAAGAGACGGCGGATTCAGATTTCGCTTATGGTCAAATGGTTGCTACTTCTGATGCAGAGTCGACACAACTTCGAACGGATATTTCTAAGCAGTCATTAGCCTTCCAAAAGGGTTATAACGAAACGTTTGATGAGTTAATTGCGGACTACAATGCCGGTGTTGCACTGGCCAAGCAAGACATTTCCGCCGGCAAAGAACCCACCGATGTTTCGGGCCATTCTGAGCTTTTCCAGGCCGGATATAATCAGTTTTATGAATTCCCAGCGGATGAAGAGGTTTCCGATGAGGTTTCTGAGGCACGGAAACGGGGTAAGGAGGATGCCCAAGGTGGCTATCAGCTTCATGTGCCGGATGGTGCCACCGCAGAATTTGAGGCAGCTTACAAACAGGCATACACGTTTGCAAAAGCAAAATACGACGCTCAGTACAGTCATGGCACGCACGATGCCCAGCTTGATGCGGGAGAAGGTTTGGTGGCGATGGACCTGACAGGAACATCGGCGGCTTATCAGGCAGGCTATAACCAGGCCTACAATATGGATTTCAACTCCATCAAATCTGATATTCTTTCGGCAGCTTCACAAGCGACTGCAGATCGTGATGGCGGGAAAGAACATGCCGACACTAGCCACTCAAACGTGTTTCACCAGAAAGTCTACGATTACTTCTTTACCAGTACTAAAGGCGCCGATGATTTCACTGATGATGAGATATTGGAACTAGCAGGCTTCCCTCAAGCAAATGATCGCCACAATTATACTGGTGATATGACTGTTACCGACACTGGCGACAAGGGTGATACAGGCGAACCAGCAGACACTGGCGATAAAGGTGATACGGGCGAACCAGTGGGCACCGGCGATAAAGGTGATACAGGCGATACAGGCGAACCAGTGGACACCGGCGACAAGGGTGATACAGGTGAACCAGTGGACACTGGCGACAAAGGTGACACAGGCGAACCAGTGGACACCGGCGACAAGGGTGATACAGGTGAACCAGTGGACACCGGCGACAAGGGTGATACAGGCGAACCAGTGGATACCGGTGATAAAGGTGATACAGGCGAACCAGTGGACACCGGCGATAAAGGTGATACAGGCGAACCAGTGGACACTGGCGACAAGGGTGATACGGGCGAACCAGTGGATAGCGGCGACAAGGGTGATACAGGTGAACCAGTGGATACCGGCGACAAAGGTGACACAGGCGAACCGGTGGGCACCGGCGACAAGGGTGATACGGGCGAACCAGTGGATAGCGGCGACAAGGGTGAGGCAGATCAGCCACTTGCCGAAGCTGTTTCTAGTGACACTGGTTCTGTTAACCCCGATAAGAATGGTAAAGATGCAAAGGCAGCTTCGAAAGATAACTTGCCGCAAACTGGTGAAGCGTCTACGCAAGGAGTTTTAGCAGCAGGGATGGCCGTTATCGCTGCGGTTGCAGGTTTCTTCGGTTTTGGTAAGTTGCGCAAGCGTGAACACTAATCTGGAATTAATCTGTTAAGTATTAGTACCCCTTAGGTGAATCTACACGAAAGGCGTTCATCAGTTGTATGATGAACGCCTTTTTGTCTATGCATACGCTCAGGAGCCGAAATGTATGCAATTAATTTTTTCAAGCAAGATAAGCGACCGCGTTGATTTTCAAGTCTACGGATCAGGTCAGTCATATGGATCATTTACGGGGCCAAAAGCTTAGTCAGACTTGCTCTAAAAAGCGGGGTCCAAAGCTTGAGATATCCTAACTGAGTGGGATGTGCATCATCCAACATCGCAAACCGCTGCATGCTGGTGGCACTGGCCAAGGCTTTATCGTGGTGCAAATCGAGAATGGCAAAGCCGTACTTTTCCTGTAGCTGATAGAGACTGTCAATTAGTTGTTCGTAGTTTGCATCGGGTTTACGCAGACATGTGTAGAACATGATGGGACAATGCCAGTCATGATTGACCTCCGTGATGATTGCTTCCATAGCGCCAATGGTCGTCGTCGTGTCGAACGCCGTTGTACCAGGCTTAGTCACCGTGCCGACGGGTTTTCCGGCGCGGCCATCATTAGTGGAGAGCTGGCAGACAAATGCATCAGGCGTGGTTTCGGGTTGGAAGTTGTGCAAGCGGGAAATGTAACTTTTTGCTTCAGGTCCAGCCAGTGTGGTGCCAGAGATTGCGAGCTTATCTGCGATGAGGCCGTCGCTGGCGGCGAGATCATCAACGAAGGATTTACCGAAGGCCCCAGCGCCATATGTGATCGATGACCCCAAAAAGACGATGTGCTTGCCATATAAGGGTGACGCGGGATTCAATGTGGCAGCGCTTGGGGCATAATTTGGCAGATTGCCAAGCACGATGCGACTCACGAATTTGTGATGTGTGGCCAGAAGCACGGCGGCAGCCCCAATTGCGGGGGTGACCAATGCAGATTTTTTCATAACTAAGGCCTCCTAATCCTGATTCATAGCTGCTTTTCAGCCTTTTGCCGGTCGACTCGCAACAGGTGAAAGCCTGTTGAGCCAAAAGTGAAGACCAGCACTGCACCATTGGGTAAGCCTTTGGCGAGAACGTCAGTTGGGTCCTGCAGTTGGCGCAAAAAGTTGTAGCACGCCGCGCTGTGGGACACAACCAACACGTTCTGGTGATCCGGTTGCTGCATAATGTTGGTTAACGCCTTAAGCAGACGATGCCCAGTGGTGTTTGAAGACTCGCCGCCATACAGGACAAAGAAGTTCTCGAAGTCTTTCGGCAACGGCGGATTAAGTACTTGGCTTTCGCCTTCGAAGACTCCGTAATTCATTTCTTTGAGAGCCTTGAGGTGCCGCACAGGCAATCGGCCGTGAACGATCAGATCAGCGGTGTCCACGGCACGCTCTGAAGTGGAACTGTATGCATGGTCAAGTGGAATGCTGTCAAAGTAGGTGGCGAGTTGTTTGGCTTGGGCGATTCCATGGGCAGTTAGTGGTGAGTCGCACCAGCCCTGAATTTTGCGTTGGACATTGAAGAGGGTCTCACCGTGACGCACTAGGTAAAGGATACTACTCATTTTATTTTTCCCCAGTTTACAATTCAAGTGCAACACCTTAGCGACTAGACCAAAAAGGCC
>NZ_AYZJ01000062.1:0-22351 GCF_001436615.1 Lacticaseibacillus camelliae DSM 22697 = JCM 13995 | reverse complement strand
TAGACCACTATCAAGGATTCGTTATCATCGTTGCACTTGACTTGAAAATTGAGGGGGTATTTTGTCTCTAATTCTGCAACATCCATGCGCTTTCCTCCGTATCGGTTCCCTACCTTGACCGCTGCTCAATGCCAGAACCAGTCAGCTGGCCGAAAAAAAACAAGCGATGGTCGCGACTACGCGACCACCACTTGTCTGGCGGGGAACTCTATTATTGTGAATTTGGCGTCTCTCTAAATTTACCGTTTTTAATGATAAATCAAATCAGGCGCAGAGACCACAATTTTTTAGAAAATCTCGATCAGGTAGCTGTGATCAAAGGTCGTGATCGGGTCCAGCTTGTTGATGCCGAGCTTCTTAGTGAAGTCACCGGTCGCATCGATAGTGTCGGCAATCCCCCACCACGGCTCCAGGCAGACAAAGTTGCCGGTTTTCGGGTACGGGCTCCAGACGCCCATGAACGGCGCATCGGCCACCGTCAGCATCACGCCGTGGCGCGTCTTATCCGACCGCAGTGAGAACGCCGAGCGGCCGTTCAGCTCGTAAATCACCGCGTCATTCTTAAAAAACTCGTGGTGCAGCTGCAAGTTGGCATCGGTCGAGGCAAGCGTGCGGTGGGCGTAGTCAATGCCCTGGCCAGCCACCAGCGGCACGCGGACCCGCGACTTCAGCGGCTGGAAACCCAGGTAGTAATCCTCGAACTTCGTGTCGTCAGTCAGCGGGACCTGGAAGCCAGGGTGGCCGCCGATACTGAAGTACAGCGGATCCTTGTTGTCCGGGTTTTCCACGTGGTACGTCACGGTCAGGCCGTTGTTCTCCAGCAGGAAGGTCAGCTTGAGCACAAACTTGAACGGGTACATCTTCAGCGTTTCGGCATCGTCGGTCAGGGTGAACACCGCCGCCGTCTTGGACTGCTGCTCGACGGCAAAATCGCGGTCCCGCGCAAAGCCGTGCTGGGTCATGTGGTACGTCTGACCGTTGTAGCGGTACTCATCGTTCTTCAGCGCGCCAACAATGGGAAACAGCACCGGCGCGTGGCGTTTCCAAATACGGGGATCCGCCTGCCAGATATATTCCCGGTCGGTGTTGTTGTTGATGATGCTGGTCACTTCGGCGCCGTGCGGGTCGATCGTGACCGTGAGAAAATCATTGGTCAACGTTACCATTTAACTCATTCCTTTGATAAATATTGATTAGCCATAAAAGTCACTGGCTTTAATTAAACCATGAGAACGCTTCACTTTCAAGCCGAAAGCGCCGCGCAAAAAATGACGCGCCGCCTGGCCCGTCATTTTTTGGTCGTCGGTTACAGAATGTACCGCGTCATGTTCTTATCCGCCGCAATGTCGCCAACCTTATCGTTGACGTACTTCTCGGTGATGGTGATGTCACCCATTTGCATGTCAGGGCCTTCGTACAGGACGTCCTCCAGCAGCTTCTCCAGGATCGTCGCCAGCCGCCGCGCGCCGATGTTGTCGGTGTCGCGGTTGACGTCGATGGCGATCTCGGCGATGCGCTCGATGGCCTCCTTGGTGAAGGTGACCTTGACGCCGTCGGTTTTGATCAGCGCCATGTACTGCTTGACCAGCGCGTTGTCCGGCTCAGTCAGAATGCGGACAAAGTCTTCCTTCGTCAGGTCCTTCAGCTCAACGCGAATCGGGAAGCGCCCTTGCAGCTCGGCGATCAGGTCGGACGGCTTGGCGGTGGCAAACGCGCCGGAGCCGATGAACAGCACGTGCTCGGTGTTCAGCGGCCCGTACTTGGTGTTGACCACAGAGCCTTCAACGATTGGCAAAATGTCGCGCTGCACGCCTTCGCGGGAGACTTCCCCTGAGGTGTTCTTGTTGCCCGCGGCGATCTTGTCGATTTCGTCAATGAAAATGATTCCGTTGTCCTGAGCCGACTTGATGGCATCGTGGTAAATGTCGGCGTGGTTGACCAGCTTGGCGGATTCCTCGCGAATGAAGACTTCGCGCGCTTCACGCACGGTCATGGTGCACTGCACTTTGCGCTTCGGCATCATCTGGCCCATCATGTCGGACAGGTCGATGCCCATGGCGCCCATGGTGTCACTGGCGCCGGCCGGCTTTTTGTCGTCCTCAACGGCCACCGTGATTTCCTTGTCCTCAAGCAGCCCTTTTTCGAGCTGGTCGGCGACGCTCAGACGCTGGTTGCGGATCTCGTCGTTGAGCTCGCCGTCTTCTTCCTTGGGCTGCTGCTGGACGCCCTCGCCGTTTTGCATGTTCTGCAGCATGGTCATCATCTCGGCCATCGGGTTTTGGGTCTTCTTTTCCTTCTTGATGGCTGGAACCAGCAGACGCACCAGGCGCTTGTTGGCCTCGCGGGTCGCACGGCCGCGCACATTCCCGTAGGCCTTGTCCTCTTCCATCTTGACGGCGGTGTCCGCCAGGTCGCGGACCATGGACTCCACGTCGCGGCCGACATAGCCGACCTCGGTGAACTTAGTGGCCTCGACCTTCACGAACGGCGCGTTGACGACCTTCGCCAGCCGGCGGGCGATTTCCGTTTTGCCGACCCCGGTGGGCCCGATCATCAGCAGGTTCTTCGGGGTGATGTCCTGCTGCATTTTCTCCGGCAGCTGCATCCGCCGGTAGCGGTTGTACAAGGCAACGGCGACGGCGCGCTTGGCCTCGTCTTGGCCAATGACGTACTTGTCCAGCGCCGCCACGATTTCTTTAGGTGTTTTAACTGACATAAGCGGCCTCCTTAAAAGCTTTCGACCCGAATGTTCTGGTTGGTGAAAATGTCGATGTTCGAGGCGATCTCAATGGCCTCCTTGGCGATGTCCTCCGCACTCATGTCGGTGTGGCGGATCATCGCCATCGCGGCCGCCTGGGCGTAATTGCCGCCCGAACCGATGGCGATCACGTCAGCGTCTGGTTCAATGACCTCGCCTTGGCCGGAAATCAACAGCAGGTCGTCCTTATCCAGCGCGATCAGCTCGGCCTGCAGCTTTTGCAGCGTCGGGTCCTTGCGCCAGTCCTGGGCCAGCGCAACGGCCGAGCGCCGCAGGTTGCCGGCGTGGCTTTCCAGCTTCTTTTCCAGCCAGTCTTCCAGCGTGATGGCGTCGGCCACACCGCCGGCAAAGCCGATGACGACCTGGTCATTGTAAATGCGGCGGATCTTCTGGGCGTTGCCCTTCATGATCACTTTCTCGCCCAGGGTGACCTGGCCATCCCCGGCGATCGCGGTGTGCCCATTTTTTCTAACGGCTGCGATTGTTGTCATTGTTTAATCTCCTATCTGAGTAAAATGACGTTCTGTCATAATGGTTCCTAGTTTACCGGTCTGCCTGGCGCGAAACATCAGCCCTTCGACTGATTTTAGCACTGTCTGGTCGAGAGTGCTTAATTGTGCCGGGGGTAATACTTCATGTAGTCCTGCTTCAGGTGGTCGGTCGTCATGTGCGTGTAGATCTGCGTGGTGGACAGACTGGCGTGGCCCAGCAGCTCCTGCACCGTGCGCAGGTCGGCGCCGTGGTTCAGCATGTGCGTGGCAAAACTGTGCCGCAGCATGTGGGGATGAATGTCGGCGGTCAGGCTGGTCTGCTTGATCAGCTGGTCGAGAATGTACTCGATGCCGCGCGAGGTGATGGGCTTGCCGCGCTGATTGACGAACACTACATTGGTGGGCTCGGCTTTTTTCATCAGCTGGACCCGGCCGTCCTTGAGGTAACGCTGCAGCGCCCGCTTGGCGTAATTACCGAACGGCACGTAGCGGTCCTTGTTGCCCTTGCCATGAATCAGCATGACTTCCAAGTCGAAATCGATCTGCGGCAGCGTCAGGTTCGCGCACTCGGACACCCGAATGCCGGTGCCGTACAGCACCTCCAGCAGCGCGTCGTTGCGCTGGTCCAGCGGCTTGTCGCCGGCGGTTGTGGTGAACAGTTCTTGAATCTCCTGCTCGTAGAAAAAACTTGGCAGGTGGTTGTGCGACTTCTTGGTTTCGACCAGCTCAAACGGATTGACCGTGGCCTTGCCGACGCGGATCAGGTAGCGGTAAAAGCTGCGCATGCTGCTCATTTTCCGCGCCACCGAACTGCGCGCCAGCTTGCGGTCGGCCAGGTCGGAAAGATAGGTCTCCACGTCCAGCCGGTCGACTTTTTCAAACGTCGAAAAATGCCCACTGGCCTTCAGGCACTGGGTGAAGTCATCCAGGTCCTCGCGGTAGGCGTGCTGCGTGTCCTCGGTGTAATGGCGCTCCACCTTGAGATATTCCATAAACTCCTCGACTTCGTCCATGCGCTCACCTCCTGTCTTCTAGTTTAACGCAAACAGGACCGCCGCTGCCGGCGATCCTGTAAACGGTTAGGCTTGCTGAAGCTGACGCTGCTCAAGCGCCGCCAGCGCCCGGTCCGCGTAGGCCTGATTGCGCTCGATTTTATTCTTGATCGGCGTATCGAGGCTTTCCATGATCCCGAAGTTCGCGTTCATCGGCTGGAAGTGGCGCGGGCTGGTGTGCGTGATGTAATGCGCCATCGCGCCCATTTCCGTATCTGTCGAAAAAGTCTCGGTGGGCTCGCCCAGCGCCAGGTGCGCGGCGTTGATGCCGGCGATCAGGCCGCTGGCCGCCGACTCCACGTAACCTTCCACGCCGGTCATCTGGCCGGCGAAAAACAGGCCAGGGCGCTTGGTGCTTTCATAGGTGTCCTTCAGCACGACCGGCGAGTTCATGTACGTGTTGCGGTGCATGACGCCGTAACGGACGAACTCCGCGTGCTCAAGCCCTGGAATCATGCGAAAGACGCGCTTTTGCTCGCCCCACTTCAGGTGTGTCTGGAACCCGACCATGTTGTACAGGCTGGCGGCCGCGTTGTCTTGGCGCAGCTGCACCACGGCAAACGGCCCTTTGCCCGTGCGCGGATCGATCAGGCCGACCGGCTTGAGCGGGCCGAACAGCAGGGTCCGCCGGCCGCGCTGGGCCATCACTTCGACCGGCATGCAGCCTTCAAACACGGTGAGGTTTTCAAACTCGTGGCCTTCCGCGACCTGCGCGCTCATCAAGGCGTCCTGGAACGCGTAGTACTCGTCGCGGTTCATCGGGCAGTTGTAATACGCGGCCTCGCCGGTGTCGTAGCGCGACTGCTTAAAGGCGATGTCCGTATCAATCGAGCTGGCGTCAACGATCGGCGCGGCGGCGTCGAAAAAGTGCAGCCCGTCCTCGCCGTTCAGCGCGACGATCCGCTTGGCCAGCCCTTCAGCCGTCAGCGGGCCGGTCGCCACCACGGTGATGCCCTCCGGAAAATCATCGACCACCTCGTTGACCACATGGATGTGCGGGTTCGCCTTCAGCGCCGCGGTCACGCCGGCGGAAAAGGGTTCGCGGTCCACGGCCAGCGCGCCGCCGGCCGGCACCGCATTGGCGTCGGCATTTTGCATGATCACCGAGTTCAGCCGCCGCATTTCCTCTTTGAGCAGGCCCACCGCGTTGGTAATCGCGTTGGCGCGCAGCGAGTTGGTGCAGACCAGCTCGGCAAACGCGCTGGTGTGGTGCGCCGGGGTCATTTCGACCGGGCGCATTTCGTACAGGTTCACGTCAACGCCGCGTTGGGCGATCTGCCACGCGGCTTCACTGCCGGCCAGGCCGGCGCCAATCACATTCACAGTGGGCATAAGCATCCTCTTTTCTTTTTTAAAAAACGCCGCAGGGCAGCCCCCGCGGCGTTATCGTGCCCCAGCCTTCGCGCCGCGCGCTTAGGCCTTCACAGTTTCTTCTTTGTAATCATTATTCGGGCAGACCACTTGGACCTTGCCCCGGCTGCGCTTTTCGACTAGGAAGTGGCCGCACTTCGGGCAGTTGCGCCCAACCGGCTTATCCCAAGACACGAAGTCGCAGTCCGGGTAGCGCGAGCAGCCGTAGAACGTCCGGTTGCGCTTGGACTTGCGCTCGACGACCTGACCCTTGCCGCACTTCGGGCAAATCACGCCGATTTCCTTGGTGATGGCCTTGGTGTTGCGGCAGTTCGGGAACCGCGAGCAGGCGTAGAACTTGCCGTAGCGGCCAAGCTTTATGACCATCGGCGCGCCGCAGACATCGCAGTTAAAGCCGGCGGGCTCGTCCTTGATTTGGATCTTCTCGATGCCCTTTTCGGCGGTCGCGACTTCCCGCTTGAACGGCTGGTAGAAGTCATCGATGACCTTGACCCAGTGCGTCTTGCCGGTTTCGATCGAGTCAAGTTCGGACTCAACGGTCGCGGTGAACTTGATGTCGACAATGTCCGGGAAAAACTCGACGATCAGGTTGTTGACGATCTCGCCCAGCTCGGTAGGTTCAAAGCGCTTCGCCGTCATTTTGACGTAGTAGCGCTTCTCAATCGTCGCGATAGTCGGCGCGTAGGTCGACGGCCGCCCGACGCCGTTTTCTTCCAGCGCCTTGACCAGGTTGGCTTCAGAGTAACGGGCCGGCGGCTGGGTGAAATGCTGCGCCGGGTCGGTTTTGACCAGCATGGCCTCGTCGCCCACCTTGAGGTCCGGCAAGAGGTTGTCCTTGGCGGCCTCGTCGCGGCTGGAGACATACAGCTTCGTGAACCCGGCAAACTTGGTCTGACTCCCGTTGGCGCGGAAAGTGGCCTCGTTTTGCTGCAGGGTGACCTGCACCGTGTTGACCACGGACGGCGTCATTTCGCTGGCAACAAACCGGCTCCAGATCAGCCGGTACAGCTTCATCTGATCCTTGTCCAGGATCTTGCTGAGGCTTTCCGGCGTGCGGTAAGTGGACGACGGGCGAATGGCTTCATGGGCGTCCTGGGCGCCTTCCTGCATCTTGCCCTGGCGAATCTTAACCGCGGCGTACGGCTCGCCGTATTTTTCGTGGATAAACTTCGACGTTTCCGTCTTGGCGACGCTGGAGACACGGGTCGAATCGGTACGCATGTAGGTGATCAGACCGACCGTGCCTTGCTTGCCGCCGAGATTGATGCCTTCGTACAGCTGCTGGGCCAGCATCATCGTTTTGCGGGTCGGGAAGCCGAGCTTCCGGTTGGCTTCCTGCTGCATGGAACTGGTGGTAAACGGCGGCGCCGGGAACCGCTTGCGCTCTTTCTTCACCACATTGGTGATGGCAAACGGCTTCTTCTTGTCGATGCCGCGCAGGACGTCCTGCACTTTGTCGTTGTTTGGCAGCGGCGTCTTCTTGCCGTTCAGCCCGTAAAAGCTGGCGGCAAACTTAGCGCTTTTGCCCTTCTTGAACTCGGCGTCCAAGCTCCAGTACTCTTCCGGCTTGAAGTTGCGGATCTCGTTTTCGCGATCGATGATCAGCTTCAAGGCAACGGACTGCACACGGCCGGCACTCAGACCCTTTTTGACCTTCGACCAGAGCAGCGGGCTGATGGAATAGCCCACGATGCGGTCGAGAATACGGCGGGCCTGCTGGGCGTCGACCAGGTTCATGTCGATTGACCGCGGGCTCTTGAACGCGTTTTTAACGGTATCCTTGGTGATTTCGTTGAAGACAACCCGGTTCTTGTCCTTCGGGTCAAGGTTCAGGATGTGGCTGACGTGCCACGCAATGGCTTCCCCTTCACGGTCCGGATCGGCTGCAAGGTAGATGTGCTCGGCCTTGTTGGCGGCCTTCTTCAGGTCCTTGATGACGTCGCCTTTCCCACGGATAGAAATGTACTTGGGTGCATAATTATTGTCAAAATCGATCCCCATCTGGCTTTTCGGCAGGTCGCGAATGTGACCCAGACTGGCCACGACCTTGTAATTGCGACCGAGGTACTTCTCGATGGTTTTTGCTTTCGCTGGCGATTCCACAATGACCAAATTCTTGGCGGTCATGTGCGCCCCCCTTTCGTTGAGCAGTTGCCCAAAATCCTTGGCTATCATATTCGAGCCGGAGCGGCTTTGTCAAATGGAACTGGCAGAGCCCGGGCCACTGCAACTACGCAAAAGGGCTACTGGTCGCCCACTAGCCCACTGCGAGTTTCTTCTATATATATTGCTCGTTCACGGAAAAAAGTGCAACTCATCCGCAATATCCTGGCCGGTCGTGACCAGTTTGGCCCCGGCCTGGATCAGTAGATTGGACCCTTCTCCGGTCGGCGCGTCGATGCGGTTGGGCAGCGCGAGCACCTCACGATTGTTCTGCAAGGCGTAGTTGGCCGTGATCAGGCTGCCGCTGTGCGCCGCGGCCTCCGTCACCAGCACGCCATGCGCCAAGCCGGCAATGATGCGGTTGCGCGCGACGAACTGGAACTTCTGCGGCTGGGTGCCTGGCGGATACTCGCTAAGCACCAGGCCGTTCTCGGCGATGAGCTGTTGCAGCTGATGGTGGACCGGCGGGTACGTGACGTCCAAACCCGTGGCAATTACTGCCACTGTGGGCCAGCCTTTGCTAAGCGCAAAGCGGTGCGCCATGCCATCAGCGCCGGCGGCCAGCCCGCTCAGGATCACCAGCGGCGGCAGCGTCTCACCCAGCCGGCGCAGCGCCGTTTCCGTGTAGCTGGTGGCCCGGCGCGCCCCGACCACCGCCAGCGTCATGTTGTCGAGCAGGTCAATGCGGCCGCGGTAAAACAGCACTAACGGCGGCTGATTGCTTTCCGCTAGGCGCTCCGGGTAAGTCGGGTCAAAGCGCGTGACAAACAGGCCAGTGCGGCAATACTGGCGCACCGTGGCCAGCCACGCCGCATCTTCGGCGTAGGGCCGTATCTCCTGAAGCGGTCGCCAGTTGCTCAGTTCGGTCACCGGGTTGTCCGCGGTCAGCCCGCGGCGGGTGATTTCGTCCCACAGGCGTTGTTCCGTTTGCCAGCTTTTCGTGTACAGCGCCCAGTGCCACAGCAGCATCAGTTCTCGCAGCTTCATTCGCATTCCCGCCTTTCAGGAGTAGATTACGAAAAAAGCCTGCGGAATCCGCAGACTAGCGAGAGGCAGCTTCGCGCACCGGGCTGAAGCTCATGCGGTGAATCTCGGTCACGCCGTAGCGGTCGAGCCCTTCCAGGTGCTTTTTGGTGCCGTAGCCCATGTTGTCCTTAAAATCGTAGCCAGGGTAAATGCCGTCGTACATGACCATCAGGCGGTCCCGCACGACCTTTGCGACGATGCTGGCCGCGCCGATGGAAATGCTGTTGGCATCCCCGTGGATCAACTTCCGCTGCGGCACCGCGCTGGGCACGTGCATCGCGTCGACCAGCAGGAAATCCGGCGTCACGCGCAGGTGTGCCACCGCGTCGCCCATTGCCAGTTCCGTGGCGTGATAAATGTTTTCGCGGTCGATCATGTGGTTGTCGGCAACACCAATGCTGACGGCCAACGCCTGGCTGACAATCAGCGGGTACAGGTGCTCGCGCTCGTGGCGCGTCAGCTGCTTGGAATCGTTCACCGGCAGCTGACAGTCGTGACGCAAAATCACGGCGCAGGTGACCACCGGCCCGGCCAGCGGCCCGCGCCCGACCTCGTCGATTCCCGCGATATGCGGAAACTTCGGCCACAGCTCATGCTCGTAGCGAGAGCGATACTGCAAATCCAGCGCCTCAGCCTCGGCCGTGGCCTGCCGGCGCTGGTACCAGTCCAGCAGGTTTTGTGCCCCGACACGCGAGTCGGCGGCCAGCGTCTCCAGCAGCTCGTCGGTCGGATGCACAATCAGCTGCTTTTTTAACTCACTCAGCGTGGCCATCGAGATCACCTGGCTCTTCCAGCGTGAACGCGCCAAATTTTCCTTGGCGCGCATCAAAAATCACGCGCTCGGCGGCCCGGTTGTACTCCTCGCCGTAACCCCACTTCTGACTAAGCGTCACCATTAGGTCGGCGGGCTTTTGCGCCATGTCGTCGTCATTCAGCCCGTACGCCTTGCGCAGCGCCTGCGGATACGCCTGCTGGAAAAAGGTCAGCCCGTACAGGCCGACACTGTCGGACTGATAAACCGTGTCAGCAATGGCGCCGGTCAGCGCGAGCTTGTTGCCCACAGTCTCGTCCTCAAACTTCGGCCAAAGAATCCCCGGCGTGTCGAGAACCTGGAATGTGTCGTCCGCGGTGAGCCACTGTTGGTTCTTGGTGACGCCAGGCCGATTGCCCGTCACGGCGATGTTCTTCTTCACCAGACGGTTCAGCACTGTCGACTTGCCAACGTTGGGGATGCCGATGCACATCGCGCGCAGCCCCGGATTGCGAATGCCGCGGGACTTCTGCTTTTCTAGCTTGGCCTTCATCATCTGCCGTGCCAGCTGCGGAATCTGCTGCAACCGCTTGGCGTGCTGGGCGTCGATGGCAATGGCCTCATAGCCCTGCTTCCGATAGTAAGCCAGCCACTCGGCCGTTTTCTGTGAGTCCGCCAGGTCCTTCTTGTTCAGGACCATAATGCGCGGCTTTTGCCCGACGATTTGGTTCATCATCGGGTTTCGACTGGCCTCTGGGACCCGCGCGTCGACGACCTCAAGCACGAGATCGACCAGTTTTAATTTTTCTTGAACCTGATTGCGGGCCTTGGCCATGTGGCCAGGGAACCATTGAATTTGTGCCATTGTTTGTAACTCCTTTAGTACCAAGGGTTTGAGGCCCTTGGGTTGTCATTTTTTCGTAAACGTGGGCAAAACGTGGGCAGCATCGTTAAATTCCCAAACACTACCGTTCAACTTCACCCGATTTTTTCAATGAACCGCGTGATGGCTTCCACCGACTTGTCTTGATTTTCATCAAGAGTATGCGTGTAGCCATCCGTAGTTTCGGCTCGAACATGCCCGACCCGCTTCTGCACTTCTTTGAGTGAAATCGTCGGGTCATCGCGCAGCACGGAAATGTGAATGTGGCGGAAGCCGTGAGGAATCGCGTTCTTCGTCCATTCAAAGCCATACCATTCTTGGCAGTGCTTCGTCAACGACTTGTTGATTCGCGTTAGAATCTCACGAAAGCTGTGCGAGGTGATTGGTGAGCCGTACTCCGTCCTAAACAGCGACTTGGAAGCATGAAAGGCGTCCGCCGGAAAGTCGGCCATGTGTTCGTCGAATGCCTTGTTACGCGCAATGACACGCTTTACGGCATCAATGGCAAAGCCCGGCAGTTCTTCGACACGTTCACCAGCTTCGGTCTTAGTGGTGTCTTCGTAATACTCATCAACGCGCAGGTCGTGATATTGCAAGGACTTGTCGATTGTTACCAGCCGGTTCTCGAAATCAATGTCAGCTTCCGTCAATGCGGCCGCTTCACCGATCCGACAGCCCGTCCCAATCATGAATAGCGCCAGATCGTAGTAGGTCTGATGCCGTCGCTTGCGCAATTCTGCCAACAAGGCGTGAACTTCGTGCTCGTCAAGAAACTTCGCTTCGCGGCGCAGTCGCTTTTCGCGCTTCTCCTTTGAACTGGCAGAGAGTTTGATCACACGCGTTGGTGAGAACGGAATCGCGTTGTGCAGAACGCCATAGTCGAAGATTTTGTTGAGCGAGCACTTGATATGCTGCATCGTCGAATGGGTCGAGTGATACTTCTTCTTGTAGTCATTCAACAGGTTCTGAATTAGCAGTGGTGTAATCACTTCTAGTAAGACGTCATCTGCCATTAGCTCCGCTATTCGTTTCAGCACCATTTTCTCACGCGTGACGGTTGGCGGCTTGACCGTGGTTTGCCAAGTTTCCAACCATTTTGCTTTCAGCTCACCGAATGTAACCATCGCGGCGCCGTTGAAGGCACCTTGTTTCTCCGCAATCAGCTCCTCAATCTTTGCAGCTAAGTAGCGTTCGGCCTGCTTACGGGCGCGCGCCGTGTTCGTGGTGAACTTGACGACTTCCCGTTTTGCTTTGCCAGTCAGCGGATCAACATAGCGATCCACTGCATAATACGTTGACTTACCGTTCTTGCGTTTTCTTTCTTCAAAATACATGTTTTATCCTTTCCGGGTAAGGAAAAGGGCAAAACTGAATCTCTATTAGCAGATTCTATTTTAACATCCAAACCCATTATTTTCTGCGCAATTTTGAATAGCCATGTGTCTTCCAGTACAAAAAGTCGTCGAATACCTCGAAATTGATGAAGACGAGCTTGTGCGTTGGGTTCAAGACGCCATCCCGCCACAGATTGTTGTCACGCATCTCACATAGCCAACGATTGAGCGTGTATTTGTTTAAGCCGTCGTATCGGCTCAAAACGGCTTCCTTATTGCCCCATTCAGCATCACTGTCCGAGACTGGATTGTATTTGATTTTCATTCATTACCTCACTTGTTGTGTCTAGCATCTGTGTGAGATAATCAGCACAGATAGGACCCATATCTTATCTGTGAAGGGTGACTACTTGCTTTGGTCGGCGTGGTCATCCTTTTTTGATTGCTCACTTTCAGGTGTCATTGCTTCAAACAATCCGTTCTCAAGTTGATCTGCGCCAACTGTGTTCTGTTCGATGATTCGCAGATGCTTGTCTTTTAAGGGTGCTTCACGAATAGACTGCATCGTCTTCTGGTTTCCCCAGTATGCGTCAATTTCATGGAGCACTCGTTGCATTGGCGCAACCTGCGTGTCCACCCATGCCCGCGTACGGTTGAGATCGAACGGTTCTGGGGCAGTCGTCAAGCGCAGCGGCTGGCGATCATGACCGACAAATCGTTGCCAATTCTTGTTGAGCGGCCAATCCAACCGCGGCTTGCCTTTTTGAGCATCGACGAAGCGGAGGTAACGTTTGATAATGCCAAATATCGTGCGTTCTTCATCACGATAGCAAAGGAGATCATCAACAGCCTTTTCCGCTCGGGTGTTCTTCAAACGAATTTCAAAACGGTTATAGATGTTGGTTGTCAGACCTTTCTTATGCTGCTCTGGCCCTTTCTCGTAAAGGCAGAAGTACAATTCACTCTTGGTGGACCCAATGTATAACGTAGTGCCAGTTTCATCGTCGAATTCTTCGTCGTCTTCATGATAGATGTGGCCAGATACCGTGCCTTGGTACTCACGCATGACGGTGATACACTCGTTGGCCTGAATTTTATGAATCAGGTTTGGAATATCCAACATATTGACCATATCGTTAACTGCTAGATCCAGCCGTTTCATCACGCCTTTCATATCCAGACACTGATTAAGAAAGTCATACCAGGTGTCACCTCGGCCTAACAGAACGCTTTCCATTTGGCGGCAGCCTTGACCGCGTAATTCTAGCAACGTGCCTAATTCCTTGTGGCCTGGATCAGAGCCGTAGACTTTGATCTGACCCAGCGAGCGGGTGAACTGATAACCAAACGCCGCGCGATCTTCCGACAGAATACAATCCGTTTGCAAACGTAAGAGGTCATCGACGATTTTGTCCATATCCTGTGTCGGAAACCGAATCCGTACATAATCAATTAGCAGTTGCAGTTCCGGCTCATCGGTCCAATTATTGAGCGTTTTATCAATGTACATTTGTAAGCCGCTACTACACGCTTCGCCATTTTCGATGCGACTAAGGTGGCGTTGTGTGATACCAAGCCGGTGACATAGCTGTACCTGTGTCAGATTCAATTCTTTACGGCGCCGCCGTACTGAATCACTCCAGTAACCCAAATTGTCTACCTCCTAATCTTGTTACCACTGGACATCAGCTTGAATTGTCCAGTCGGTAAGTTCTGTGTCGTATCAACGTTTCTACCCGGAAATCAGGTAGATAGGTGTCATTTACGACCCCCCTGTTAGTACATGGGGGTCTAGGCGGCCGGCTACGCCGACCGCCGCCGCTCACGCTTGCGGCTTTCGCGCTGCACGCCGCGCGTGGCGGCGTGGCCTTCTCCTTTCATCACTAATCGTATTAACCATCTATACGTTACTGCAATGATACCAAGGCTTTTAACCGATTTCCTTAGCTTTTTCATAGCTACAAAACTTTCAATTATAGCTGCTGAACTTGTCGTATGATTGATTATCTGGTAACCTGATGGTGAGGTGATCAACATGACAGAAGTACAATATTTTGGCCCAAATTTAAAACGGCTCCGCCTTCAAAGTGGTATGTCACAATCAGAACTTGGCGCCGCTTTGGACACGCCAGTCAATGGACAGGCTATTTCAAACTGGGAACGCGAGATGAATCATCCTACTTATGAGAACTTGATTGGTATCGCTAAGTTCTTTAACGTCATGCCGTCAGAGTTGTTGCGGACAGAAAAAGAAGCCGCGGTTGGAGAAACCACGGCCGTTCTTGATCGAATCGATGAATATATGCCAAAGGTCGCGGAGATTCGCAGAGTGATGCACATGATGGGGGACTTCTCACCACGACAGTTAGACGGACTAGCTGAGCAACTCAATGAGATTATGCACTACTTTCGCCCTTACACACCAGTTGATGAGGACGGTGTGCCAGATACCGATCAGAATGGGCGAACAATTACAAAGCAATCAAAGTATCGGGATCTACCAATTAAGGAAATCCATCAAACGTACCAAGAGTTAAAGGCTATCCAGTCATACAAGGATGATAAGCAAAATCTGAATTGATAAATTCACATCTAAAACAATACCCGGCACAACCTTTACGCTGAAACTCGCGTAGTAGGCTGTGCCGGGTATTGGCATTGTTTTGGCTTTGTATCGACATTGCAATGCAGACCTTCTGAATGACTAAATAAGGTAGATACCGAAGGTAAACCCTAAAATGGCAACCTTGGTAAGTAGTCCGCTAGTAGGGCCCGTTGACTAACGCCACCGGCACCGTAAACAACAAGCCATCTTCCGACAAAGGTTTGAACGTCGCCAACACCGCCTGCAGGCTCGCACGATCCACCACCGTTTCAATGACGATTGGCAAGTGTGAGCTCTTATGCGCTGCGGTTTCTTCGTGCACATGGCGGCCGTCGTCATATCCTGCGATACCGCGGGTGACACTGACCCAGCGCACGTGCATCGCTTGCAAATGCGCCACGATCTTGGTGTAGTGGTCTGGGGCAAAGTGCTTATTGTCTTCTCGGGTAAATAACTTCACGTCATAGTATGCTGCGGTATCGTCCATCTCAATGTCACTCCCTGTCTGTCCTTGAACTGTCGTAATCTGACCGCGATCGTCAACGAGCTGCGTCAATTCAGCCAAAATTGCCTGCAAGTTGTCGCCGCTTTGCACCGTTTCGATGATCACCGGCAAGTCGTTGCCGCGTCTTGGCTTGCGTAGGCTTTGGCGCATCTCGTTATACTTGTTGACGCCCATGATCGTGCGGCGGATCGTGCCGTCGACGATCCCACGCTGCCAGAAATATGCGAAGATCTGCTTCACCAGTTCTTGATGGGTCAGCGTCTGCATGACCTCATCAGTCACCACCCGAATCAAAGTTGCTTCTGTCATCGTTCTCCTCCTACCACGCGTCAGCGGCAATCAAGGCTTGGGCTTTGGCGCCGTAATTATGGGTCATATTTTCTGCGGTCACATCAACGGTACTGTAGCCGAATGCACCGGTGGTCAACGTCCGCGTATACAGCGCCGCATAGGGAAGCTGTTCACGGGTGACTAACCTTAGCTCCTGATCAACGTCGTACGGGAGCACACGGAGCGTCCAGCTGCTGAAACGGCCGGCATCAATAGTCAACAAGCCATACTGGGCGCGCCCAGCGGCTAACTGCGGTTGCAGTGACGTCGCTAAGCCGACGCTACCGGGGTTCATGATGTAGCGGCCATCAGTAGTTTGACGCATCAGCGGCTGGTGGGTGTGGCCATACAGCGCAATGTCTGCGTCACTGCCGGCCAGCAACGCATCGAAGTTCTGTTGCTTAGCCACAGGTTCTGCTTGATGACCACGGCTGGTGGTCGGCGTTGCGTGAAATATGCTCAACTTCACGCCATCGATCACTAATTCTTGATGTAGCGGCCGACTAGCCAACCAACGAAACTGTGTCGCGGTGAGATGCTCGCGGTCAAAAGCCGACGTGATGATCGCCACGACTGCTTTTTGGTTCTTCTCAAACGTCACGAACCGGTGGTGCAACAGGCTAGCATAAACTTCTTCGTGGTTGCCGATCACCCACGCCAGCGGTTGGAGTACTTGAAGTGCCTGCACACACGCTGCTGGCTCTGGGCCACGGTTGCCAATGTCGCCCAACACCATGTAATCGGTGGCGTGTTGTTCGTGTGCGTCTTGCAGCACAGCTTGCAGGGCACTGTAATTACCGTGTACGTCGGCGATCACTGCGATCTTATGCATCTACTCACCTCCCGGGTCAGAAAGAAAAAACGTCTGCCTCATTACCCTGCAACAGCACAGGGTATTAAGACAGACGTCATCAACAATTAGCTTGTATTAGGGTGAACGTCATCACCATTTCACTTGTTCACCGTCAATATAACATCGTTGCGGACAGAGTTCAAGCGCTTACCCATGCACTAACCCGATCAGCTAATAAGTGACGATCACGCTGTATTCGATCAGCCAAATAAGCCGCAGCCACCTGGTCTTTTTCAGTTGTCGCATCAGTTGTGAGCTGACTGGTATCGCACCAAATTCCCGTCAGCAAAAGCCCTGCTGACAAAGGCGAAAGCATCACGCCACGCTCTTGATAGAGTTCGGTGAGTATCGTGTTGACACTGGCCACAGGTTCGAGACGAATGTATACCGGATGACTAGCACGAAAACCACTCATCCGATGATTATCCACGACCGCTACAACGTTGGCTTCACTAATGTCTGGAGCACTCACTGCCAAGTCGTTATGGCCGACCATCACCACACCGCCCGCGGCCCCAGCAACTGCCTTGACCACTATTGGCGGTGCCACTCCCCAGAATTTCACGATGTCCCGCATGACCGGTGACAGCCGCGTATAAGCACTTGGCGCAGCGTCTTTTCCTAATGCGGAGGCCAGACGCGCGGCGTTGATGACGGCAATGTCAATTCCTACAGTTGATTGCCGCGGGCCGATTGTTAAAATCTCCATTTTATCGTCTCCTTCTCGAAAAAAGACACCTAGCCCGGACTAAATGCCCGAAACTAGGTGTCATTAGTTGAATAACGGTTATGGCGAACACCTTCGCCTATCATGTTCGATGCCAATATAACACCATTATCCATGATTGTCTATAGGTGTCATTATCGAGTAAGTAAGTACTGCCTTATCTCACCACAGGCTACCCAGCCACACACCGATGGTCAGGGTGACTATCCCGGCTCCCGTCGTGCCAAAATAATACCAAACAAACGCACGGTAACGCCGGTTGCGCAATAAGATAAACGCATCAGTCATGAATGTTGAAAAAGTCGTGTACCCACCACACACACCGGTCAAAAGTAGCAGTGACCACGCTTGCGGCAGTGCGCACATCGCCAAAAATCCCGCTAAGAAGGCACCACTAGCATTGATCACAAGCGTCGCCAGCGGCACCCCAGGCCACCAGTTCTTGCCTAGCTGCGTCAGCACATACCGCATCACGGCGCCGACCCCGGCACCTAAAGCTACTAACATCACCATGTCTGTCGCCGCCTTCCCCAGGCCTCGGCGCATAAATAGCCGCCAAACGCCGCGCCTAAACCAACAAGCAGCTCAAGCAAGAAGATCCCGATCGCATACACCGGCGATTCGCCAACGTGTTTGTAGAGGTTCAGCACCATCGTCGAAAATGTCGTGAACGCGCCGACAAAACCAGTCCCTAACGCCAAAATCAGCCAGCTCGGCAAGTCGATGTACACCGCTAGACCGTATGTGACAAACGCCAGTATGAAGCTGCCCACCAGATTCACCGCCGTGGTGCCGAACATCGTGTCGGCATCATTGAGCCACAAGCTGATTCCCCAACGGGCGACCCCACCGAAGCAGCCGCCGATGAACACCGCTAAAATATCTTGGTATCGCAATCGCTGCATTGAACTTCCCCCTAAAACACGGCTACCAAAATACTGGCAGCCGTGTGGTTACACTCATTAAAATTTAATATAACGCCTAGCATTATAGCAAAACGTACAGCTGTAAGACAAGTCCGCCTTTTGCACGAAAATTTGTCGGTCTGGCTTGCGCAAAATTTCGTAAGGGAGTATGCTTTGGGTGTTAAAAGTTAATCGGCGATGACGTTCGCCACTAAAACTAATTGGTAAATCAATTTGATGACGTCTACTGCACAGATTTTGCGTGCAGTAGACGCCATCTTTTTTTACCGGAAGGAGCACAATTATGTCAGTAGTGATTGAATCTGTGAAGGCGCGCGAGATCTTCGATTCCCGCGGCACCCCAACTGTTGAGGCCGATGTTATTCTGTCGGACGGTACGCTCGGCCGCGCGGAGGTACCATCTGGTGCATCGACCGGCGAAAAAGAAGCCGTCGAGTTGCGCGACGGCGGCGACCGGCTCCAAGGCAAAGGCGTCTCAAAGGCCGTGGCCAACGTCAATACCGAGATCAACAAGGCTTTGCACGGTGCCGACCCCTTCAACCAAGCCCACATCGACCAGCTGATGATCGACTTAGACGGCACACCTAACAAAGCACGCCTAGGGGCTAACGCGATCTTAGGGGTGTCAATGGCCACTGCCCGTGCAGCAGCCAACGCCTTGCACACACCGCTGTATCGCTACCTCGGCGGCACCGACTTGGAGCTGCCACAAACGTTCCACAACGTGATCAACGGTGGTGAGCACGCCGACAACGGCATCGATATTCAGGAATTTATGATCACTCCAGTCGATCGTTCCAGCTTCCGTGATGGCTTCGAGAAAATCGTCAACACCTACCACACCTTGAAGAAGGTGATCGAAGAAGCCGGCTACACCACAGGCCTCGGCGATGAAGGGGGCTTTGCGCCTGACCTCAAGAACTCCGAAGACGCCTTGCAGATGCTGCATGACGCCATCATCAAGGCAGGCTACACGCCTGGCAAGGAAATCGCCATCGCCTTTGACGCGGCGGCATCATACTTCTACAACCGCGATACCAAGAACTATGACTTTGAAGGCAAAACCTACACGCCTGCCGAATTAGGCGAATACTACATTCACCTGCTGGACAAGTTCCCAGAGATCATCTCCATCGAAGATCCTTATGGGGAAGAAGACTGGGGCCACTTCGCTGACTTCACCAAGAAGTACGGCGACCGCGTGCAACTCGTCGCAGACGATCCAGTCTGCACTAACCCCGCCTTGATCAAAGACGCCATCAAACAAGGCATGGCCAACAGTATCTTGATCAAGCTTAACCAGATTGGCACGGTCACCGAAACGCTGGAAGCAATCCGCTTAGCACGCAAGAACGGCTACACTACCATGATGTCTCACCGTTCTGGTGAAACCGGCGACACCTTTGTCGCTGACTTTACCGTCGCCACAAACGCTGCGCAACTCAAGTCCGGCGCCCCGGCCCGTTCCGAGCGTGTGGAGAAATACAACCAACTGTTGAGGATTGAAGAAGAACTCGGCGCTGACGGCACGCGCCTAGCCCACTTCCCAGATTCGGTCGACTTCGACTAATTAGCATTGATCCAGCGGCCGAGCACGAATATGTGCGCGGCCGTTTGTTATCTTGCAGAAAGCTGGTGTCTACTATGACCGAAAAAAACGATTTAAACGGCCTCGCCCAAGCCGAAGCTGACCGGCGACTGGCCCGTGATGGCTTCAACGAAGTGGCCGAACCCCCCTTCAACTTTGCCACGGCCATTATCACTCGGCTGTGGGAGCCTAGCGCGTGGATACTCGAAGCGGCGCTGATCATTGAAATCGTGTTAGGCAAGGGCATCCAAGCCGGGTTCATCGTGCTAATGTTGCTCTTTGCCGCGGTCAATGGTGCAATTCAATCTCGCCGCGCCAACACGGTCTTACGCAGCCTATCACATGACTTATCGCCGACCACCGCGGTCAGCCGCGACGGCAAGTGGAAACAGGTGTCAGCCAAGCACTTGGTCGTTGACGACCTCATCAGCCTACGCCAAGGGGACATTATCCCCGCCGACGTGCGTCTACTGACGGACACGCTGGAAGTCAACGAAAGCAGTATCACAGGCGAAGCCAAGGCCGTCAACCGCACCCCTGGTGATACGGCCTATGCCGGCACCGAAGTCCTCTCCGGCAATGCCTTAGCAATCGTCACCGCCACCGGTGCTAATAGCCGCAGCGGCAAAACAATCAGCCTGATCAACCAAAGCTCGGCGCCGGGCCATTTGCAAAAGCTATTGGGTAAAATCATCGGCTATCTGGCAGCACTCGATGCGGTGTTGGCCGTGCTATTGATCATCGTGGCCATTGTCCGCCATGAAGACTTGGTCGCCATGCTACCGTTTCTGGCAATGCTGTTCATCGCAACGATCCCAATCGCCATGCCATCGAGTTTTGCCGTTGCTAACTCGGTCGAAGCCAAGGTCCTGAGCACCAAGCACGTCTTAGTTTCCGACCTCACCGGGATTCAGGAAGCTGCCAATATGAATGTGCTACTCGTGGATAAAACCGGCACGATTACTGCCAACAAACCCGCTGTGGTGGCCTTCTACAACTGGTCAACGCTCCCAGACGCCGATGTGACCCAACTAGCGATCAGTGCAGCGGATACGCGCAATGCCAGCGTGATCGACGCGGCGCTATTCAACTATGCTCAAGCACACAACATTAAGGCCTGGCCTCAGCATGAATTCACGCCGTTCACCTCCGGTATCGGCTACTCCCAAGCCACCGTGGTCACCGATAGCGCTACCGTCAACGTGAAACTCGGGGCATTGAAAAAATTGGCGACACTGGCCACCAACCACCCAGACTTATCGGCGGTCAACTTCGCCGAAGGCCGTACGGCAGCCGTGGTCGTTGATTCACAACTAATAGGCTTGTTCGTCCTCCAAGACCAACCTCGGGCAGATTCCGCAACTGCCATCAAGGCTCTGCAGGCACGCGGCGTCAAAGTGATCATGCTGACTGGCGATAATCAAAAAACTGCCGCCGCGATTGCCCAAGCAGTTGGGCTAAACGGTGAGGTGCGCTCGTACACCGAGGTTAATGTCGGGACCAAAATTGCAGACCTCGCAGGCATCGCCGACGTGACCCCAGAAGACAAATTGGCGATGGCCAAGCGTTTACAAGGTGAAGGCTGTGTGGTCGGTATGACCGGCGACGGGGTCAACGACGCCCCCGCCTTGAAACAAGCCGACGTTGGTATCGCCGTTGACAGTGCCGTTGACCTCGCCAAGCGCTCGGCGCGCATGGTCTTGCTAGCAGACGGCCTGACCCCGATCATCGAGATCCTAGATGCCGGCCACCGCGTCTATCAACGCATGATGACCTGGACGATCACCAAGCTTTCACGCACAGCGGAGCTGACACTCCTGCTGACATTAGGTTATCTGATTCTCCACTTCATTCCGCTGACCTTAAACGCGATGATCCTGGTCGCGATCCTGAATGATTGTGTGACCCTTGTGCTCGGCACTGACCGCACGACGATCACCCACCAGCCAGAAAGCTGGAACCTGGCCAAACTTAGTAAGATTGCTGGCATCTTGGCCATAGGCTGGTCAGCGGTCGGCTACGGTTGGCTGACTTGGTTGCAACGGCTTGGTCTAACGACTGGACAAGTCAGCACCGGCCTTTACATCTATCTGATTTTTAGCGCGATGCAGACGATCCTGATGACCCGCACTCAAAAGCCGTTTTGGGCTAGCAGACCCAGTCGTGCCGTGGCAGTAGCGATCGGCTGCAACTGTATATTGACGCTGGTTCTGGCACTGACTGGCTGGGGGATTGCCGCAATCAGCCCGGCCTTGATTGGCTTGGCAATCGTGATCACTTTATTAACGGGCATTGTGCTGACAGCGATTCGATTTGCGGCACACATCTAGCGAACTCTCACCAGATTCACACCGCTCCTGAACCCATTGGCCAATGTATATTGGCTGATGGGTTTTTGCCTTCCTACGATATTAGTTACCTAATTTAAATTTAACGTTTTGGTTTCACCGCCATGTTCAACCTCGGCCTGTGACCTGCGTAAGTGTAACTAATTATCTGTCAATCTAAGGAGGCTGTATTCATGAGCCGCGAACGTGAGGTCTCTCGAATGTTCATCAGATACATGCAACAAGTCCTTCGTAACGAACGAATTAACCTCTATCGTAAACACTTTAAAGACCTCAAAGAAACGCCACTTGAGGAACGGTTGTTGGAAGAAATCGCCGATCCTGGACATTCCGAAGACTTTCTTTTAACTGATGACGAGGTTGAACATCTCGAAACCTTCATCGAAAATGAGCATCTTGCAGCGGCCATTGCGACCCTTTCAACTGCTGATAAGACGGTGTTGTATCAGTATTACTATTCTGAACTTAACGCTGTGGAAATCGGAAACCGCACCGGCAAAACTAGCCAGGGGGTGAACAAGAGGCGACGACAAGCACTAGCACGAATCAAGAAGGTATACAGAAATATATATAGATAGCTCGCACTGAAGGCGGCCATCGGAATTTACCACCTCTGCCAAACTTTTTACCACCTTCTGCC
>NZ_AYZJ01000061.1:0-374 GCF_001436615.1 Lacticaseibacillus camelliae DSM 22697 = JCM 13995 | reverse complement strand
TTATTACTTTCGTGAAGCGATTACCTGGTCTCTAATTACGAGCGGTGGATTTAGTATCCGTTACCGTGAACCCGGCAGTATTCATGATGTTTCCGGAATGTCAGCATTCTCTATGTCTCACGCTGACTTAATGCGAATCATGGCGGTTATGAATAGCAAGGTTGGAAATTACGTGTTGAAGATGCTGAATCCGACTATCAATCTTCAGGTTGGTAACTTCTCTTCATTCCCAGTACTTACTTCTCTGAATGATGATGCAACGGTGTTGAAGATGACTGACAAGGCCGTGGAGATCGCTAAAGAAGATTGGAATGTAGACGAGAATTCTTGGAACTTTAAATCTAATGAATTTATGGATCATATCGCTGAGCATC
>NZ_AYZJ01000060.1:0-1279 GCF_001436615.1 Lacticaseibacillus camelliae DSM 22697 = JCM 13995 | reverse complement strand
TCATGGCCTTTTTGGTCTAGTCGCTAAGGTGTTGCACTTGAATTGTAAACTGGGGTTCCGGTGCTTCTGCACATTACTCGCCTCCGATTACTTAATTAATAAAAACCGTGACGCTTTGTAATCTCACACTGCGCCACGGATCTGTGTCGAATGATTCTGACGGATAAAATAAATCAGTCACTATGCCAATCAATGGCAAAGGAACTATGATTAATTTATTTTACTTTTAACTTGTTTAACCGCCGCGTTGACTTTAGAAATGACCTGTTTAGCTGCTTGAGTAGAATTGATGTTACCAACACCAAAAGAATCTGTAACTTGCGCATATGCATCGTTAACTTGACTCAATTCCAGGTAACGGCTCTCGGTAACACCCTTCGTCTTGGCCATATAATCAACCGACTGCTTAGTAATATCGTCGACGGCATTGCTCTTCTCCAGAATTTTCTGAGCTTTGGTATTCACAGGCATTCCTCGACTCGTCCCCATTGCCTTAACACCAGCTGGATCATTGAGGATGAAGTTTAACAACTTAGCTGCCTCTTTTGGATGTTGTGAATGCTTTGAAATGGAGAATAGCATCGTTGGCTTCTGTAGAACGCCAGCAGTCTTAGCTCCTTTTGCGAGTGGAAATGGTGGAACATCTAGCTTCATGCCTGTTGGCTTAAGGTTAGTTGCGTAGCTACTCATCAGCGCCGTCCAGTCAAATACGCCTGTAATTTCACCGTTTAAAAATTCTTTGGTCGCTGCAACGGAGTCACTACCGACAGTGTCCAGAACCCACTTGCGAGATGGTGTTGCGCCTGTATTAACCATCTTCTTGTACCAATCAAACCCGTCTTTGATTTGCGCCTCGGAATAGTTGATATGCCCATTAGCATCCAAAAAGCTCTTCCCCGTCTTTTGGGTAATATAGCAAATTATGTCCAAGAAAGAAGAGAACTCCATTGGATAATGATCAGCTGGTAGCTTTTTGGCAGCCTTTTGCCAGCCTGTCCAGGTTGTCGGATAAGAGTCAATTCCTGCCTTATTCAGAACGGTTTTGTTGACAACAACCACTCGTTTGTTTTCGCCATGTGGTATACCGTTTAGCTTCCCTTTAATTGTCCCCGCTTGCAAAGCATCTTTAGGGAACCCACTCAGATCAATGATGTTCTTATATTTGTTCAGATCAGCAAATCCTTTGCCATCTGGAGAGAAATTCAGATATTCATCATAGTTTAATTGCCCCAGTTTACAATTCAAGTGCAACACCCTGACGACTAGACCAGAAAGGCCA
>NZ_AYZJ01000059.1:0-16592 GCF_001436615.1 Lacticaseibacillus camelliae DSM 22697 = JCM 13995 | reverse complement strand
AAGGAACCAGATATTGTTGTGGTAGAAAATTTGTCTAACTTTTCTATGGCACTTCAATTTGTCGACAGAGGCTTCATTGGTTTAATGTTAGTCTTCAGTATCCATCAGGTACTTGGACGCAAACGCGGCCAGGACCGCACCAACTTCTGGCGCCACAATGTAAAGCCAAAGGTGGGACAGCGCGGAACCGCCGGCAAAGATTGCCGGGCCGATCGAACGGGCCGGGTTCAAGGACGCGCCGGTCAGGTTGACGGAGAAGATGATCAGCAGCATCAGCGTGACCCCAATGGCGAGGCCCGCAAAGTTCCCTGCGCCGTGGTCATTTGAGGTAACGTTCAGGATGACGACCAAGAACAGGAAGGTCGCCAGGGCTTCAACGAAGAACGCCGCACCGACCGACAGCTTCGGGAAGTCGGTTTGTGCCATTTGGTTGCCTGGCAGCTTCAGCGCGTCAACGATGACACGGACGCAGGCGGAAGCCGCGATGGCACCAACGATTTGGGACACGATGTAGACCAGGCCCTCGCCGATCGAGGTGCGCCCGTTGACCATGAACGCAGTGGTGACGGCCGGATTGAAGTGCCCGCCAGTGACGTTGCCGAACGCGTATGCGGAAATCGTGATCGCCAGCCCAAAGCCGATCGCAATGGTCAACGCATCGCCCTTAGCAAACAATACGGCCCCGCTGCCGAGAAAGACCAGCAGGAAGGTCCCCATGAATTCAGAACAGATAGCTTTCAATGTAATTCCTCCAAAAATTTCGACCCTGGGAAAAATCATGATGGCAAGAAACTCAGCGCCGAAGCATTTTTTAACACAGTTATTATAACATAGCGATGCCTTTGTACAGGCTTTTGAGCCATTTTTAATTGCCAACAATCAGATAGCGGCCAGCCAAGATTTCTCAACCGGACCGCGTCAAAACGCGACGGCTGACGCCAGCAAAAAACCGCCAGCGTAAGGAACTCTCCTCACGCTGGCGGCACTGACTTTATTTAAGTTGCTTCTTGATCGTTTTCAAAGTCCGCAAGGCGCGTTTGCGCGTCTTGATGTTCGGGCTGTGCATTTGGCGCCGCGCGGTCGCCGCATCGGGTTTTGCCATGAGAACCTCCATAATTACCAGCTGGCTTTGCGCACGCCAGGGATTTGACCCTTGTGGGCAAGGTCGCGGAAGTTCAAACGGGACAGACCAAACTTGCGCATGTAGGCATGCGGCCGGCCGTCCAAGGTGTCGCGGTTGTGCAAGCGCACCGGACTGGAATCCTTAGGCAATTTCGCCAAACCGGCGTAATCACCCTTGGCCTTTAACTCCTTGCGGCGAGCCGCATACTTCGCTACCAACAGTTCCTGACGTTTTGCTTTTTCAATCTTAGATTTCTTAGCCAAACTCTGGTCTCCTTCTTATTTTTAATTAGCAAATCTATTGTAACACTTTAACGCCGATCCTGGATGGCTTCAAGCGCCTTGTATTGACGCGTCATCCAGCTGATATAGGTCTCGCCGCTTGGCATGGTTTCGGTGACTTTGAGGACCGGTACGCCGGACCGTTTTGCCAGCGCGACCATGTTGCTGACGGTCGGACTTTTGAACTGCGTATTCTGGACGAAAAACTTGATCTTCTTGCCCTTGATTGCCGCCAGCAGGTCGCGGATATCCTTGGGACTGGGATCGGTGCCGTCCTCGTTTGCCTTGGAAAAATGCTCATCCACGACTTTGTAGCCGAGGTAGTGCAATGCATTGTCAAACACTGGCTCGCTGACGGCAACGGCTTCGCCATGCGCCTTCGACCGCGTCTGGTCGATCAGCTTTGTCAGCGGCGTCAACTTTTTGATGTAGGCCTTCGCGTTTTGCTGGTACTCGGCCTTGTGCGCAGGGTCAACTTTGCCGTACCGATCGGCCAGGGCGTTCGCCATTTTGATCATCATTTTCGGCTTGTACCAGATGTGCTCGTTCTCGCCGTTGGCCACGCCGACGACCTTGGCCGCTGACACGACCTTGGCATCGGTGTTATTGGCGTCGACCAGTCGCGTCATCCAGCCGTCGTACCCGGCGCCGTTTTCCACGATGACATCGGCCTTGGCGACACTTTTGGCCACGTCGGTCGTCGGATCGTAGTCGTGCGGGTCGACGTCCGGATTATCGATCACCGAGGTCACCGTCCCGTGATTGCCGACGACGGCCTTCGCCACTTCGCCGTAAAAATTGACCGACGCAACCACGGTCAGCTTCTTGCTGCCGCTCGGTGTGGCACTGTGCCCGCTTGAACAGGCGGCCAGGCCGATGCCCATGGCGCCAACCACCAGCGCGGTGAGCCAATGCTTGAATTTCATAAAATGGGTTCCCCCTCGTTTTTGGCTAATCGTAATCGCTACGATTTACATTTAACAGTCTACCGAACGCACGCCTGACTTGTCAAGAAACAGTTGGTCCGAAACCCTGGCACACCGGCATTCATTACGATTTAGTTGGTGCTTAATCGTAACGGTTACTAAAAGCGACAGCTAGAAGAATATCATGCCGGCACTGCCGGGTCAACGAAAAAAGGTTTTTGCGACCAGTTAAAAACGCCTCATTCAACCGCACTGAATGAGACGCTATGATGAGCTTCTATACTCATCGTCAACTCGCTGAATCGGCTGAAAAATCACCCACCAGCTGGTCGATCACACCGCGCGCCGGCACGAATTGTAGGTGCGCCGGCCGGCTAGCGGCCCACTGTTCGGCGGTATACAGCCCCGTCCGCTGCTGCAAGGCCGCGGCATCCAGCCCCTGCGCATCGGCCCACGCCCACAACCTGCTGGCGCGATCCTGCATGGCCCGATTGATCGTCACACTTAACGCCGTCTCCCAAATCTGAAGCAACAGGATGCCGAACAGGAATGGCAAGTGCCCGGACAGGATGACGAACACCACCCCACCCAGGATGAGCAGCTCAAACAACATTTGGGCCTGCTGAAACCATTTCACGTTGAACCCGCGGGTGGTGAGCGTCACGGCTCGCCGGCTCGGCAGGCAGCAGATCGCCTCCTCAATCAGAATCAGCGCAACCGTTGCCCAGTTGATCGCCACCATCGCCTGATCACCGACGGCAGCCGGCGTCAAGCGCGAAAGGACGATCAATAGATTCATGATCAGGGAGAGCCAGCCCGGCACCCCCGCGTCACGGAAGCGCCGCATGCCCAGTGTCAATCCCGGCAAGAGGGTCACCGCAAAAACAAGAAAAGCCAGCAACAAAAAAGTGATGAGTGCGACCACTTGGCCACCGTGCATGGCACCGGTATTCCCGCTTTTCACCGCCGCCAGTGAGCCGAACATAGCAAACACCAGCGCACCGCCGACAATCGCCAGCACCAGCAGCGCCACGAGTTGCCACCACCAAAACTCTTTGCGTGAGCTGCGGCCCGTAAAGTTTCCAGTGTTCGCAAAAAAGGCCTTGATCGCGCGCAGTCCGCTGGCACCGTAGTATTGATTGCCCATGCGTATTGCCTCCGTTAACCCCATAAACCAATATCTCGGCACGCCGATTATCGCACGATTAGCAGGCGCTGTCATCAAAAACGTTTCAGGACACGCAAAGGGCACCATTTCTTGCGAAATGGTGTCCCCTGCCACCGTGGTTGCCCCGGTGGCTTTTTATTGCAGGGTTGCCCCTGCCTGCTATCCCCGTTGCGTTGCCGCTTCGGGTCGCTTGATTAAGTTAGGAAAGTGATAGCAGCATCCTGCCATGCGTCCTGAAAGGACCCCACACGTTCAGGTGTGGTCTTCATAGCCAACCGATCGGCGGCTCAGCATGCCGGGTCAACCCATGGCTTGGGTCGGATTGCCCGGTAGTTGGCGAGTGGTGCTGATGAGGTTGTTCCTTCCTCACCCACTCGCCATCCAAAGATAGTATTGCACACAATGTAACCGCTGTCAATATTTTCTTAGCAAAAAGCCAAATTTTTCTCTAGTCAGTTAGCATTGTCTGCCTCTCATTCAAAATACCATCAACAGATATTCAATTTTACCAGCCAATGATGCCTTGCCTGATGAAATATTGACAATAAAGAATGTAGGAATTACATTGGCAGCAGCGTGAGGACTATCCGCACTGCGTAACAGCGTCGCTACAGTCTTCGCCCGCATCATTGTCACTTCTTGAAAGAAGGTCGTGCGTGTATGAGAATTAAGATTCCAACTGATAAAATCGATTCTCATCAGTCTTTAGCTGATCGGCTGCGTTTTAGTGTACTGCCGACAAATTTGAAGTTTGATTCCAAGCAGTACCCTGATTCTTGGCGGATGGTGCTACCCAGGGACCTCTACTATCGAAAGGTAAAACCTGTCGATACCTATTTTTCTACTGCAGGGGTATCAATTTCCGATTCAAAACTAGAATCGCTCAACCTTCCTTACTCACAAATAAAGGAAGTTCAAATCGGCGCTGATGCCGCCAAGATGACATTCGGCGCTGCCTACACCGGAGACTACGCATTCAACTACTTCAACGCGGTCATTGTAATCATGCAAACAAACAATGTGCCCTACTTTTTGACCTTGCCCACCTTCAAATTCGTGCCGTCATTCATCGACTTTTTGAAGGCGCAGCAGGCTGCCGTTAGTGATCCGCTGGGAATTGCAGACCACCTGACCGACATTAACGACTACCTGAAGAAGCAAGCCTCGGCGAAATTGTAACTCACTGAAGAAACTGGACTTCTGACGCTATGACAACAAAGAGGCCTCGCCACATGGGAAAACCGCCAGAGATAAAAGAAATCCCTCAGCACTTGTTGTATAACATGTAGCAGTCGAGAATTGACCCTAATCGCACCACGTTTTAGAATACAGGCGTCTTTAAATGGAGCAAATAGGAAAGGACCCAATATTATGCACATTGGGGTTATATTACTTGGTGTTATCCTAATCATTATTGGCCTTCTTGAATTTGTTGAAGTCAAAAGAACGGTTCACAGAATCCAAACGGAAGGCGGTAAGGACACTTCGTCTTTTATTGGCTATGCCCTTTGGTCTGCTGTCGTCGTGGCCATATTTCTCGCTATTACTGGCGTCGCGGTCATCGTCCTATTCCATTAGCTCATAACCACAATCCTGCTTTGGTCATTAGCATTTTGGATGTGGAATTTTTTGGTGTGGTACTAGTATCGCCAGAGATCCTTGATTCCTTTCCGGATTTTTTAAACGTGAGTCGCAAAAACGCGTCCTGGGCTGAAACTAAACTCAGGGCGCGTGTCATTTTTCCAGATAGTTAAAGATCAAGTGACGCAGTGAAGTGTAGTCTAAGGTTGAATACAGAACATAATCATCGGATGAGAGCCTCGTATGCCGCTCAATAATGGTGTGAATCGCAGGCGCTGGCCCTTCATGTGCGAGAACCAATAATCTTAATGTGGCGTGACCGCTCTCAACTGGTATGCACCGGCAATGTTGTCCTCCGCAAGAAACGCGACCTCAGTGCCTTTAACCAGCTTCTCGTAACCATAGTCATTAATCGCCTTAGCCAGCTCTGGCTCGGTGTCCCCGTTATCAATCTCCTTAATGCCCAAAACGTCGTGAACAGGCAACTGCTGAGGGTGCTCGATTAGATACTTACCGGCGCGGCCACCAGAGACCCGCGTGTAAAAATCAAAATCAGCCCCCACCAGATGCAGGAAGGTCAGGTAAATTGGCGCGGTTTGCGAGAAACTGTACTCTTGCGCCTTAATCCTAGCTAAGAAGACATCCACTGTGGTTGGTGCCAAGGTCATCCAGGGTTTCCCATTACCCTTAATCGTGATTTGATTACCCTCAACGGCTAGCGTAATTCCTGTTGACAATGCGCCGATAACGCTGGTAAAGCTGCCGCGAGCAGGCAAACTCACATCACCATTGATCAGTTGCGTGGTGAATAAAGTCCGCCCGTTCAAAGCCGCGATCCCGTCTTTCGGCAACGTGCGAATTGCCGGTTGTGTCAGTGCTTCTTTCACTTTTTCCATTGTTACAGCCTCCCCCTTCAAGCAAATATCCCGTGTTCAACCCGAATACCCCCAGAGAAGTTAACTCCGGGCGACAACGATTACTACCATTGGTTTTCCCTCTATTCGCCATAAATTATAGACTCGTTAGTTGAAAGTGTAAGTACTTCCAAAGTCGTATTTTTATATTGCCCAACTGGTCGAAAGTACCCTTGCAGCGGCTTGTCTGTAAGTGATTGAGCCTACGTAGCCCCAAGGGTATAATGCAATAAAAGCGCTATCACCATTTTTCAAAGTTGCCCACCGCCTGGGCAGAAAGAGGTCAAGATGAGGATCTACCTGAACAACCAGATGCGTCAGAGCCTGATCGCCGTCTCCCGTTGGCGCGCCGATGGAAGTATTGTCGATGCTGCTGTATTACCGCCGCGAAGTCACCCCCATCGCGGAGCGCATGCAAGGTTACACGGATGTAAAAACGCCAGCACCCCAGCCGCTATGTCCGGCCAAAGTTGAGACGATCATTTTTGATTACTTCAGCCTGACCACCCCGGATAAACCCTTCTGCAGGATCACAATTTGGAGTTTGCGGCCAGCAAAAAGTACCTGCTGATGGGCAAAAGCGGCGCCGGTAAGTCCACCTTGATCCGGGCAATTACGCGGGTCAATATCGGCGCGCAAACTGGCCGACTGCTGATCAACGGTGATCCCACCGCTAAGTTTGCCAGCATCAAGCTGGTCACGCAGGCACCGGCGGTCTTCAACGCCAGCCTGGCCGATAACCTGTTCATGGGCCTGCCTGTTGATGATGCCAAGCTCAGACAGCTCATTGACCTGCTGGAACTGGACGAACTCGTGAGACGCTACGGTGAAGACGCCGATTTGGTCGAGGAAGACCTATCCGGCGGCGAAAAACAGCGGCTTGCGCTCGGCCGCGCTTTGCTGACAAAACCTGATGTCCTGTTGCTGGACGAATTCAACTCGGCGCTTGATGCAAGGCTCAGCCAAAAGCTTGAAACATATGTTCTTGGTCTACCATGCATGATTTTTTCGGTCATGCATCACCTAGATCAAACGCTCCTTCCTCGCTACAATGAAATCATCACCCTCCGCGAAGGCCGGGTCGCTGGGGTCAAAGCACCATAGCCGCGCTGCATCTCTTACTTTATCGGACTGTCACTTAGGGGCATTTTTCGCTCAAAGTGACCGTCCGTTTTTTAATTTTCTGTCATTTATAGTTGACACAATTATAAACGGGAAGTACATTATACATGACATTAAGTCAATTATACATGACAGGAGGCGAGTCCTTGAATCGAGTGCGGCAGTACCGCCAGCTGCAAGGTATTTCGCAGTTGGCATTGGCGCAACAAATTGATGTGGCGCGCCAAACCATTAATCTCATCGAAAACAACAAATACAACCCGTCACTGGACCTGTGCTTAAAACTCGCCTGGGCCCTGAAAACGGACCTGAACACCCTGTTCTGGGAGGAGGAGTCAAAATGAAAAAAACGTGGATGGACCGCTTCGTGATTTTCTGGTGGGGAATTAAGCAGCCTTACGACGAGCACGCCCGCGCAGAGGTCGGGCGCATCTCAACCATTTCGCTGTTGTTATTGATCATCACAGAATTTTTAGTCCTGATGATTCAGGCCATCTTTAACATTAGTTGGCTGAACGTCGTCGCACTGCTCATCCTACTGATTGCCATGGTTGGCGTGAGCGTAGCAATCAAGAAGGCAGGGCTCACAGCGATTGAAACGACGCGCGCCAACCGACGGCAAGCCCTACGTCAAGTGAAGCGAGACGCGGTCCAGTACGGCCTGATCTTCGGCTTCGTCTTTGCCTGTATGAAGATCCTCCTCGACGCCACCGCGGGCGATCCCGTGGAATGGATTTACGCGCTGGTCACGGGCGGCGTGGGCGGCATCATTTATGGCCTCGGGACCTATCAAAACGAAAAGAAGCAGATGCACGTCTTACCAGATGATGAATGATGCTCTAAAGCCAAAACAGGTCAACCCAGTCAGACAAAAACTTGTCTAGCTGAGTTGGCCCGTTTTGATTGCGCGCTGTTCTGCAATGCTGCAGCTTCCATCAGAACTGTGAATAAAGGAAAATTGGATTAGTCGGCGGATCCGCCTTCAGTGAGCTCAGGATATCGTTAAAGTCATTGGCCCACTGACTGAGTCCTAGCTCCGAAAACTGCTTAATGACGTGCTCGCAAGTCGCGATGCCAGTTTCTCGTTTACCCAGTTTGATTTGGACCCAGCCGTTGAAGAACTCGATGGCAAAGACCTGGTTGGCGTTGCGTTTTTCCAGCGAATTCATCATCTTCATCACTTGCACCGCGGCATCCATCTCCTCACGGGCCATCAGGCTGGTCAACGCGGCCACTGCGAGTTGAAGATCAATTTGTTCATGACTGGGACTGCGCTTGAGGACGCGGCTTCGTTTTAGCCCAATTCGCAATAGCCGCACCATCATTTCCGGACCCAACGCCGGGGTAAACGCAATGAATAGATAACATTCATAAACACCCCAATTGTCGACCTGCTGAAGGTAGTGGGTAATTGGTGCCTGAGCTCGGGTCAGGGTTTTGTTATCGATTGGCTTCTGCAAAATCGCGTTCATTGTCTGGTAGAACAGCCAGATGAAGTGATTTTTGCGCGTCGGCTTACTGCGGCATGCGGCCTCGGCACCGGCAATATGGCGATCTAGCTCTGCCCCTACTGAGACATGACTGATATCAAAGAAAAAGGCCATAAAGGGAATGTTAGCCTGCATGCGAGCCAATGGATAATCCTCCAAGGTTTCCGGATCCATTGTCGCCTCGCGCATCCCCAGCAGAAACTCTTCAATCGCCACATTCAGCGCATTCAGCAGCGCGGTGAACCGGCTGACCGTGATGTCACTTTGCCCGCGCTCGAACCGCGAAATAAAACCTTCCGTCAGCCCGGTATCCGCGGCCAGCTCGGCCAGGGTCACGTTCTTGCTTTGCCGCAGCTTCCGAAAATACGGCCCGTATTTTTGCATGCGCTCAGCTCCTTTTGCATATATGCATATTCTGACCGGGACGACCTCTTCTGTCAACTATGCTTGGGCCATCAGAAAAGAGGTCATCCCCATGAAAGAATATCTTGCGAATCACCAGTTCCGCGCACTGGCTAATTCCGATTTTCTCAGCGCCATCGGTTCCGTTCTATTCAACCTAGTCTTCCTGATCTACGCGCAGACGCTGCCGTTCAAAACGCTGGCTCTGTCGCTGGTGTCGATCATCAACCTGCTGCCAACACTGTTCCTGATCCTAAACGGATACTGGGCGGATCACACCGACCCGCGCCGCCGCTTCAAGCTGGTGGTCGGACTGCGCGTCGTGCAAGGCCTGCTGTACGTGGGACTAGCCTTCCTGATCCGCCAGCCGGGCACCCTGCTCATCTTCGGGCTCCTACTGGCCATCAACTTCAGCTCCGACCTGATCGCCAACTTCACCTCCGGCCTGCTGCTGCATTACGAGAAAACATTCATCAAGCAGGACGCGTACGCCAGCGCCATGGGCTTCAGCAGCGGCATTCGCAACGTGATCTCCATGGTCTTCCAAGCGTTCGGCGCGAGCCTGATTCTCATCTTGCACAACAACTTCGCTCTGTTCGGCTTGATCAACGCCATCAGCTTCATGCTTGCCGGCGTCGTGCTCTGGCATGACCGCCACGCCTTTACCCAGGCGGATACCAACGAGCACGCCAAAATGGTCCAGGCCCCGGCCGCACCTGCCGAAAACGTTAAGACCGGGATCTTCCGCGCCTTCGCCTTGCTTTACGAGGAAAAACCCATCTTCGCCATGGTTTTCCTGGCCATGGGCGTGAACACCCTTGGCACCTCAATGGACGGCCTCACCTCAGTCCTCCTAGCTAATACCAAAGCGCTTTGGCTCGGCACTTTTGGGACGACCGTGGCGGCGGTCAACATCGTGGGCGCGCTGTCGATCACCCTGGCGGCACTGTTCATGCATGACGGCTTACAACGCGTTCCGCTGGCCGCCTTGACCGGCATCACGATGGGGTCGCTTCTCATCTTTGCCATCAACATGGTGTGGTGGCAGCAGCCGGCGATCATGCTCGCCAGCATGGTCATCGCAAGTTATCCCATCGGCAAGATCAATCCGCGCCTACAGGGCATGATTATGGGTAAGATCGACGACCAGCACTTGGCCGCGACCTCGTCTGTGATCGACACTGCTTCTTTGGTTGGCGCACCGCTGGGTACCGTGATTTTCCTTGGCATCGCCAACCTCAGTTCACCGCAAACCGCCTGGATCGTCTTTGGTGGCTGCGCGGCACTCATGGTCATCGCCGCCACACTGTGCGCCGTCAAATGGCCGGACACCGAGGCAGTGGCAGCCTAACTCGTATGCTTTCTCTCTGGGATTCATAAGCCCGGTGGCAGACTTATTTGGTTTGAGCAAAAGTCCTCTGGTTTTGCCTCTGATGATATATATGCTATCATGTTCACATGGAAAAACCTGAATTCAAAAGTGGGGACAATCAATGACAGCCAAAACTACCAAAATTAGTGACATGATCGATGAGAACCTCAAAAATCCAGAATTTAAAGAGGAATATGAAAAGCAGATGGCGTTACTGGAAAGCGCCGCTGCGATTATGCAAGCTCGCGAAGCTGCAGGCGTCACACAGCGTGAGCTGGCGCAGCGCTCTGGCGTCCCACAAGCCACCATCGCCCGCATCGAACGAGGGGCAAACACTAGCGTCGCAACGATGACAAAAATTGCTATGGCGCTAGGGAAAAAAGTAAAGATTGAAATTGTATAAAACTAATCTTTAGTCATTTAAACAGATAATGTGAGAAGTCCGGTGCCTCAAAAAATCTGACGAGGTTGACCAGTTGGCCTGATGATCACGTAGGCGCCGGATGATCATTCAGAACATAATTGCCGCGATTGGCCAATATGCGCTTTTTATTGACACTGCTAAACTCAAGTTATATGCTTAGCCCATCAAAAATAAAATCTTCACAAGGAGGCAACCCATGATGACAAACTTTAAGACGGTAACATCGCAAAGTTTAATCGTGACGCGTCGGCTGACGCATAGCCTCCCTGGGAACAAGCTCTAAAGTACTAAACTCCGCCTCTGAAGGACCTTGCAGCAAGCCGACTCGTGTTGGCTTGCTTTTTTGTGCCAAGATTCTTTGGAGGCTTTCATTTGATAAAAACTGATTCAACTGTTCTTCGTGGCCAGGTCTCATTTCAGGCCCAGGACCGTTTTGACTTACTTGTTGACGGTGAGACACTGCCGGCAACGCTCAGCGGCAATTTTCGCCGCACGCTTAAGCAGCAACACACCCAACTGGTGGTCGGCGACTGGGTGAGCGGCACGCTGCAAGCCGGCAGCATGCGCATCACAGCGATGCAGCCGCGCACCAGCCTGCTGACCCGTAGCACGTCGAGCCGTTTTCGCGAGTCCGGCGGCCAGGCCATCGCCGCGAATCTGACCACAGTCGTGATCGTCACCAGCGCCAACCACGACTTCAACCTCGAACGCTTGCGCCGCTACCACGCAATTGCCACGGTCAGCCGCGCCCAGCCGGCATTTTTGATCACAAAAACGGATCTCATAAGCGACGCTGCCTTGGCCAAACTGAACGACCAGCTCACCGCGACCTTCCCAGGAACCTCGGTGTACACGCTCGGCGCTGATCAGGAACCGGCCGTGAAGCTGGCGGAGCTGCTTCAGCCCGACGCGTGCCTAGCACTCATCGGTTCGTCCGGCGTCGGTAAGTCCACCCTGGTCGGCAAGCTGACCGGCGAGGCCCTGTTCACCAAAACCATCCGGCAAGATGACGCTCACGGCCGCCACGCGACGACCAATCGCCGCCTGTTCGTCCTGCGCACCGGGACGCGGCTCATTGATACCCCGGGCATGCGGGCGGTGGGCGTGGCCGCGGCCAGTGCCGGGTTTGCCGCGCAGTTCGCGCCGCTCGAGGCCCTCGCGGCCAACTGCAAGTTCCGCAACTGCCGCCACGTCAGCGAGCCGGGCTGCGCGGTCAAGGCCGCGGTGCAGGCGGGCACACTGCCTGAGGCCACTTACCAGGCCTACCTGAAGTATCAAGCAAAGGCGGCGCGTTAATATGCGCCTCAACCAATATTTTCTACGCCACTGGCGCATGGGGCTGCTGGGACCCACCGTCAGCTTAATCAGGTATAATAAAAATATTAATTTGGCCGGCTCAAGCGGTCAGCCACCAGTCAGGAGATACTTATGAAAATCAGGCCCTACCAACCCGCCGATGAACGAGCCTACCTCAACACCGTCGCGCTGGCCTACATGCACTCCCAGTTCCGTGATCAAATCAGCGACCAGCGCGATGCGTTCGGCGAGGCGGACGGCTACCGCACTGTGATTTCGCTTGTTGCGACCATGGACGGTCTCGTCGTCGGTGCCATCGACGCGGGCGTCTTTAATGACGACCGCGTCAAGCATGATCTCTACGTGCAGCATCAAGGCCGCGGCAGCTACATCGAAGTGTTTGCCGTGAGCCCTTCTGCGCAAGGGCAAGGCCTTGCGCGGACGCTGCTTAAGGCCTGCCTGACTAAGTTGAAAACCGCCGGTGCCGATTTTGTCGAGATCTTTACCCGCAGCGATGCAGCCGCCAACGGCCTGTACCAGAGCCTCGGGGCGCGGGAGATCGCGCATAACTGGCGGGCGCTGGCCACGCCGAAAAGCTACCAGGCCCCCAAGGCCAAATGGGCGCTGGACGCGGGCACCCAGGAGCTGGTTCTCACGGCAGCGGCCGGGCGCGTCGAAGCCTTGCCGCAGTACCCGCAGTGGGTCACCTTTTTCACCGAGGCGGCCATGGCCGACTACATTATCGCCGAATCGTATCGCGAACGCACCTACTTGCTGAAGTTATAAACCGAAAGAACACACCATGATGCAAATCACTCAAACCCCAACGCTGACCAAGGCCCAAACCGCGGCGGCCAAAGCCTTGATCAAGGCGACGCAGGCCGTGGACGGCACGCACCGTGATCCGTACCTCGAGAACGACTTGAACTTCGATCAGACCATGCCAGCCTTTTTCCTCGCCGAAGCCGTGGGGCAACCGATCGGCCTGCTGACGCTGTATGCCGATGACGCCCCAGGGCCAGGCGGCGTGGTGGACGTCAGTATCCACGTGCTGCCGGAATACCGCAGGCAAGGCGTTGCCACTGCGCTGTGGCAGGCGGCAAGGAAAGTATTGCAGACCGCTGGCTATCAAAAATGTGAATATGCGACCGAAGCCGCTTTTCTTACCAGTCATCCCCAATTCCTTGAGCAGACGCAACTAGTAAAAGATCCCGCCAGTGAAATTGGTCTGATAGCGCCTGCCGGCAGCGGCAAAGCCACCGATGATGTGCTCACAGTCGCCCCGCTGACCAGCAGCGACATTGAAACCCTCCTACCGCTGTATATGGAGGCCTTCGCAGACGAATCCGGGACTGACGAAGACCAGGCGCGACGCTACCTTGAAGTCGCTCGGACTGACCCGGCGGTCGCCTCGTTTGTCTGCCACTACCAAGGCCAGCCCATCGGCTACTGTGCGGTAGATTTGGACGACTACGACTACTTTTACGGGCTGTTTATTGCCAAAGACTATCGCAATCAGGGGGTTGGCAGCCGCTTCATCCAACTGATGATGGGCCAGCTCTCGGCTACGCGCCACAAGGACTTCCGCCTCGACGTCGACAGCGACAACCTCGCCGCCTACCACGTTTACCGCAAGGCGGGATTCAAGCCGCTGACCGAGTCCTTTTACCTCAGTGCGCCGACTGGCCGCTGGGCGCTTAGGGATTAACCTCAAGCGTTACCCATGTGCGGCCGCAACAAAATTGCCGGCCTCCAGATCTGGAGACTGGCAATTTTTTAGAGACGGAAAAATTTGCTATAGAAGATGATTACAATAAATCGATTCACGACCCCCTGCACGCAGGTCGACTCAACTCATCTTCGCCAGAGTATGTGCTGCCGTCAACTGATAATGCAGCACGTGATCCGTTTGCAGCTGTTGGTCGTCGAAGTGGTGCGCAGCCTCAATGATGGTGTTCGGCAAATGATAGATCAAATTGCGGATTTGCTTGGCGTTTTGGTCGTCCAGCCCAGCCGTGATCTCGTCCAGCAGCATGACCGGGCGCTTCCGCAACAGCCCTCGGGCAAGCGCCAGGCGTTGAAGCTGGCCGCCAGAAATGCTGGCCTGATCAGGCGCGATGACACGGTCCAGCGGCTCATCCCCGAGCTCTGTGGTCAGACCCACTTGGCCCAACGCAGCCAGCAGCGCGTCATCGGTGAACGTTTGGCCCAGCGTCAGATTTTCCCGTACGGTACCAGCAAAGACCCACGGCGTTTGGTTGATGTACGTCGTTTTCGCCGGCGCTGGCGCTTCACCATCCACTAGGACGCGCCCACCCGTGGGCTGCTGCCAGCCGCCAAGCACGCGCAGCAGCGTTGACTTGCCGCTGCCCGAGGGACCAGACACCAGCAGTTTGGTGCCAGGAGTCAGCGCCAGGTCAGTTGCGGCGAGAATCGGCTGGTCGCCATAGGCAATGGTCAAGCGCTGAACGTCGATCTGGCCTTCGCCGTGCGTCGGTGTGCGCTGGCTCAGCAGCGGCGTGGGCGCTTGCGGCAGGCGGCGTAACTCGCGCGTGCCGGTCAGCTGGCTCCAGTACTGAATCAGCATGCGAATATTCATGGTGACGTGATCGACCGACAGCAGCAGGGTCAACAGCACGCTGATGGTAACGCCAAAGCCGCCCACATGGATCAGCCAAAAGCCGATGGCCAGCGGGCCGATCAGCGTCAGCACGGTTAGCATCCAGTTGCCGTACTGCACGCGCAGCTGGCCATTCGTCTGCTGCTGAAGCCGTTTTTCACTGACGGCCAGCCGCTGCTTCACCCGGACGAAAAAGCTGCCCGCCGCTTGGTACTGGACCAAATCGCCGCGGCCTTCAAGCCAGTCGCTACCGGCGGCCAATGTGGCGGCATTGGCAGTGCTCCACCGTTTACCCAGCGCCGCCAGCTTGGTCTGGCCAAACAGCATCGGCACCATCGTCAGCGCGGAAAAGGCGATGCTGATGAGTCCCATCATCCAATTGGTCACCAAAACGAATAAGGCGGCCGTAATGGCGCCAAAACCGGCGGACAAGATCGCGAGGATGACCTCAAAATAGCGACCTTGAATCTGCGCGGCATCGTTGGTCAGGCGATTGAGCCCGGCCGAAGGGGCCTCGCTCGTCTCGAAGCTGACCGTCAGCAGCGTTTCTTTCAGTGCAATGTTCAGACGCCTGAGCGCATCTTGAATCAGCAGCTGAAAAATAAACAAGCAGGTGTACGTCCCGGCATACGCGACCAGCGCCTGGCCCAGATACTGATAACGCTGGACGGTCGTCGCCTGCGTGAGGCTTGGCAGCCGGCCCAGCACGAACCCGTTCAACACGCCTTCAAAACTCCCCAGTAAAGCAAATATAAGCAATAATCCAATTTCCCCGTGCGGCAGTCGGTGCAGCACCCATTTTACGTTGATCATCATCTGAACCACGTCCTTCCATGTTGCCAGTGTATCTGGTACACTGAGCGCAACGTGAAAGAGGTGACAGAAGTGGCAGGAGAAGTTGGTAAGCTATTGCGGGCCGTGCGCCTGGGCCAGGGCATGCCACAGGCGCGCCTGTATGATGGCCTGCTCAGCCAGCGCCAGGCGATCCGGCTCGAATCAGCCCACAATGACCTCAAGGCGGAGCTGCTGTTTCCCATTCTGCAGCGGCTGCACCTGTCGGCCGATGAATTCGCCGCGCTGCTCGAGCATGAGCGCGGCGTGGCGCTGGCTGAGGCTAAGCCGCTGCCGCCGGTGCTGGCCAAGGCCTTGGCCGAGTACACCGCCTGGGGCGACTGGCCGTTGACAGAGGCGGAACGCACAGCGATCACTCGGTACGCGCTGACCGCCCCGGTAACGACGCTCGCCCAGATCGAAGCGATGATTCCGTTGATCCCGGTTCTTCCTGAGCAGGCGGAGAAAATCTGGCGGCGGCTGCAGGTTTTTCAGGGCTTGCCACGCTATGAGCAGCTGGCCAGTTCGTGGTGCCACACCCGTCTGTTCACGCTGTTGTTCATGGGTCGGCAAAAGGCCGCAAGTCAAGTCATCAGCCGCTGGCAGACCCTCTCCGACTTGCCTGGTGACGCCAAACAGGTCCGGCTATTCATGACCAAGCTGACCGCCGCGCTGCCAGACGCCAACGCCGTGTATGCAGCGACCGATCCGCTAATCACCGCCTGGCGCAGCTTCAATGAGCCCGTCATGGCGGACGGCATGATTGACAATCGGCGGCACATCCTGAGCGGCTTCAACGTCCATGACGCGTGGCGCGATCAGGAAATTGGGGCGGTGGCGAGGCTGCTGAAGGCAATGCCAAAAGCTGCCCTGGCGGAGCTAGACACGCCCGCCTACCTCGCCAAGTTTCCCGGCTTAAATGAGGCACTGGCGCAGCGCCACGCCACCCTGGATGATTTTCTCGAAGCCAGATAAAACAAAAGCGGCCCCTCAATTTTCAAGTCAAGTGCAACGATGATAACGAATCCTTGATAGTGGTCTA
>NZ_AYZJ01000005.1:0-7542 GCF_001436615.1 Lacticaseibacillus camelliae DSM 22697 = JCM 13995 | reverse complement strand
CCACTATCAAGGATTCGTTATCATCGTTGCACTTGACTTGAAAATTGAGGCCTTATTTTCCGCAGCGTCTGCTTGCTTGTAAGTCGGATCATCACTCTTAACGGCGTCGACCCCGGCTTCGCCATTTGTGTTAACAACGACCCGAACCGTTTCGTCCTTCGTGTCGCCAACGGTCATGCCACTAGTGTCGATTCCCTTCGCTTCCAGTTGCGCTTTGATATTCGCCCAAAGCTTGGCGGTACCGGCATGCGCAGTGGCCGACGTTTCAGCGCGGACAGCATCCTCAAGCGATTGACTGTCCGCAACCTTGAAAACGCCATCAGCATTCTTCTTGGGTACCTTAAGCGCAGTCGCTTTAGTGATGGTCGGGACAGCTGCAGTCGTCGTGACCGCCGCCCGCACCGCCTGTGCGTCTTCCAAAGCCTGGACACTAAAGCCCAAAACCAGCGTAGAGAGCAGTAAGAGGTGTCCGACCTCATGTTTTTTTCTGTTTTGATTCAAATGACTATCCCCCTAGATTTCACTGGATGAGGCGGCCGCCGTGACCCCGTTCCCACAACGAGGCCAAACGATTACGCCGCCATACATCACCACATTTACTTCTCTTTTTCCCAATGCGTCCCACGGAGCCCCGTATAACGCCTTAACATCTGTGTGATTCATCACCTTCTACTGCTTCAAAAGATTTCAAACAACTGCTTAGTATCGAGAGTGATACCCTCAATATTCACATGAGAGAAATTATATCCTGAGGATTTGATGAGCGCAATATGGCTATTTGATAAGATAACCGAGATTTACCCTCGTTATTTATAAAAATTATCTAATTCAAGCACATGTGTCTTATCGTTTTCCCCGGTGTGACTTGCTTACATTGGAAACACAAGTGTGTAAGCATTAACACGTTTTATAACGTCCCGGCTAATATTTCAAAAATATTTCATTTGTCATTACAAAATCTGTAATTTATTTGATTATGATAAGAATCATTAGACGGTGATTTGTCATTTTTTGGCCAGGCAACAACGCGGATAGCATTGAGGTCACCTAGCAATCACGTTCCGCTCTGGTTCAATTGCCGCAAAAAGCAGCAATCCTTCCCGACGTGGGCGCACCGGTGAAAATTTTTTCTAAATATAAGTGAGCTAATGCCTCTCACCTCAAAAAGGTAAACACCATTTCCTTTGCCGCACTTTGCCAGTTTTTCTCATGGCAGCAAAGCCATCAGGTCTCAGCATTGTACAGCTAGCGAAAATGTTTCTCGCAAGCATGTCATTATTTCAAGGAACGCCGAGTTACCGCCATTCAGGCAGGACGCAGAACGAAGCGCTAATCCACCGTCTTGGCCTTCGTCATTAAATTCTCATTTTCACCATCCTCTCGCAAAGCACTGCCTGAGCTAATCACTCGCATCGTAACTACCGCCATGAATTGTTAAGCCGACAGAGGCCGCACCACTCAAGAGACACAACTAGTTGCAGAACATTGTGCAACAACAAGTCACAACAAGCGCCGGTACACCACGATTGAAAGGACGAATCGTCGTGTACCGGCGCTTGTGATTGGCTAAAAGCACTTTATATTTCTTCGCCAGTGATCGACCAAAGCAGCAGGTTGGCCAGCGTTCCTACACTGCGTTGACGCCGCATCGGAATGATTCGACAACTTGGTCCACACCCAAGCGCAAACAAGGCCGGATTGTGCGCCACGGTCGCTCCGTATCTTGATCCCAGTGCCGTCTCACCTATATTCAGGAACGCGTCATTGTCACCGTATGGCGTGGCCATCACCCTCCGGACTGGCGCAATACCCACCACGGGCAAAAATCACTGTCTTGTCTGCGATGCGCAAGTCTTGACCGCTAACTTGTTCTTGCAATTTACGGATATAACAACTCAAGCTATTGAGCTTCTAAATGAGCTGACCATGATTAGTTGAAACCAAAATCTGAGATCGAAACATGACTCACTGTATCATTCTTGAAGAAAAAGGTTACGATTAGCATACCCTTTAAGGCGAGCAAAATATGCGCATCAAAAAGCCACCCCACAAGATAACCTCTTCACCTTTCAGAAAGTACACAAATGCCCCTGCGCCGCGCTTCCATTTCAGAATCGTGACCCAGAGGCACTTGTACTCGGGGATAAAAACGTTTAACGCCTCCGCCGCCTCAACATTATTTGTTTTGAACGATTGCCGCGACCGCGTTGCGCCCTGAAAAGGCTGCAAACCCCGCGGTGCTGCCTGGCAAGGTGACGGCATAGGTATCGCCGACCAGCATCCCCGCCGCATCATTACCAATCGCATATAGTCCCGGAAGCGGATACCCATGAGCATTCAGCACTGCATTGTGCGTATCGATGCGCAAGCCGCCGATCGCACACGCCATCCCCACGCCTAGGGTCACCGCATAAAATGGGCCATCCTTAACCGGCGTGAGATAGGCCGAAGCTTTACCAAAATCAGCATCAACGCCGGCCGCGACTTGCTGATTATAATGGGCAACGGAATCAACCAAATTCGGTAAATGTAACTGTTCTGCCAAGGTCTCCAAGCTATCGGCTTTCGCCAAATATTTGCGATGCGCGGCTAAGTCCGATGCTAATTCATCAGGCAACTTGCTTAAGGTATCGGGTGAAAATGGAGAATTGCCCACTGCCTTGTACAACCCGACCGTGCTTAAATGTTTGACGGCTTCAGCGTCAAAAATCGCAAACGTCCGCGCTTGACCAAGCAGCGCATTCCCTGCGTGGCACATGTTGTCATTCACATCTTCATTCACGAAACGGTCACCGACCTGGTTGACCCACAAAATTGCTTCCTGAGTTGCAGCCACGCCAATTTCAGAGGTCATATGCATGAATGGCGGCAGCATCGGGTCAAAAATTGCCCCACCACCAAACTGGAGTGCACCCATGCTGTCATGCATCGCACCAGCCGCCCAGGCCAACTGCATGCCATCGCCAGTGGATTTGCCATCACTGACACTCATCAGCCGGTCTGATAATGGTGTTTGCTTTTTGACCAATTCGGGATTGTCCACATAGCCGCCGGTGGCTAAGATCACGTTGTCAGTGGCAATTTTTGTCGTTTGCCCGGTGACCTCGTTCATGACCTCAACGCCTGAAAGATGCCCAGCAGTCTGCAATAATTTTTGGGTACTGGTACTCATGCAAAATTCCACGCCAAGCTGACGCGCTTTAGCCACCAATGTTGCCACAGCCGCGTGGCCACCGCCGGCAAAGGCATGAATGGTGGGCCAGCTTTTCCCTTGCGGGCCAACACTGGCAAACTTCACCCCTTGGTCCGCTAGCCAGTCGATGGTCTCGCCAGAATGGTCGATCAACTGCTTGAGATGCGGTGCGCTGGCTTCGTAATGGGAATAATTTAGCTCATCTTGCAACAGCCGCGTGCGGTCGATGGTGATGCCGGCTTGCTGTTGAAGCCTTGAATCCACGCCCATCACGCCTTCCACATAGTTGCCGTCGCCGCCGAGGCTACGTCCTTTTTCAATCACTACACAGGACAACCCCGCCTGCCGCGCAGTGATGGCCGCGACGAGTCCTGATAGGCCCCCGCCAATGATGACCACTTCAGGCATGTGGCGCCTCCTGTTTCAATCCAGCACTGACCCCGCCATCGACCACGACGGTTTGCCCGGTCATGAAGGTCGCTTCAGTCGCAACAAAGACGAACACTTTGGCCAGTTCTTCAACCGTTTCGTAACGCTTCATTGGGACCGTTGGCGTCATGGTATCAATGAACGCCCCATCGTTCAGCGGCGTTTTGGTCAGTCCAGGGGCCACACAGTTAACGCGAATATTTTGATCGGCATAGTCGACAGCGGCCGCTTGCGTCATGCCCATGATGCCATTTTTGGCCGCATTATAAGCGCCAAAACCACCCGGGGCGTAGAAACTGCCCAGCGCGCCGGTATTAACGATTGACCCAAAGCCTTGCTTCAGGAACAGGTTGATTTCCGCGCGCATGCACTTGAACGTTCCAACAAGGTCCAGACCAACAGTCTTGTCAAAATCCTCATTCGTGAGCTCGGCAAACGGCTTCAGCACGCCGCCACCAGCGTTATTGATGACATAATCCAAGCGACCGAACTGCGTCATCACCTGTGACAGCGCCGCAGCAATCGAGTCGTCTTTGGTCACATCCATGACCAAGCCAATCACCGTACCTGAGGCTTGCCCATTCAGGGATTGCGCCACTTCCACTACGGTGGGTTGATAATCGGTCAACACCACGTTGGCCCCGGCATTAGCGAAGGCGACACTCACCCCATAACCGATTCCTTGCGCCGCACCGGTAATCAATGCCACTTTATTTTCTAACATTATTCTGCCTCCTGAACGGCTTTACCCGCCTCAGCCGCAGCAATCCAGCCCGAGACAAACGCAAACCCGTTGGCGATTCCTTCATAGCTCGGATAACCATCTGAATACAAGCCGTTGACATTGTTGCCGACGATGTACAGATCCTTTAACGGTTGCCCGGCTTTGGTCACCGGCTGGCAATTGCGATCGACAGCGACCCCGTCGAGTGTGCCCAAAATTGCGCAATGTTCTTTTATCGCGTAAAACGGACCCTGATTGACTCCAAACTTCAACTCCGCCGCCGGCTTCAAGAAAGTATCATCTTGCCCATCGGCAACAGCCTGGTTATAAACTTTGAGGGTGCGTTCAAAGGCCGCGATCGGCAACCCCAATTTGTCCGCAAGTCCTTCGGCTGTATCGGCTTTGACGACTTCACCATGCGCGATGGCATCCTCAAAGTCTGCTTGAATCGCCGGGATCGGCCCGACTGTGCCAGTTGGCGTTTGGCCTGGTTCGAGAAATTGCCGTTCAAAAGTATCTTCCATCGGCACCAGATGATCGCGAAAATGATCCAGCGTGGCTTGATCGAGGATCACACTATATTGGCCTTGAACGTTGTGCGCGGCATTAGCCCACATCGCAAAGTCATAGACAATGTCTTCGTTAACAAACCGATTCCCGGTTTGATCGACCCAAAGCAGCGGCAAGTTGGTCAATGTTTCCACACTGCTTTGGCGCCGCATCGGGTTGATTCGCAAGCTTGGCGCACACCCATGGGCAAACAAGACCGGATTGTGAGCCACGTTGGCCCCGTATTTCGCGCACAGCTTGATTCCAGTGCCGTCGGCCTTGCGCTCACCTAAATTCAGCAACGCGTCATTATCAGCGTATTTGGCCGCCATCATTTCCGGACTGCCGCAATACCCACCGTCGGCAAAAATCACTTTCTTGGTTTCGATGCGCAGGTCTTCACCGCTAGCTTGTTTGGCAAGCACGCCTTTAAGGCCTGCTTGGGGATCATAGTCCAAACCAACTGCCCAAGTTTCAGTCAAAACAGGGTTCCCGGCGTCCTCAAATTTCTGCGGCCAAGCATCCCAAGTGGCCATTTTTGACTTGAAGTTATTGAACTTGTGATAAACCAGTGGGTCATTGAGGTGCGCTTTCTGTTCACTTTGCTCAACCGTGGTGGCTAATCCCATTGCCGCCATTCGGTCAATATTCTCACCGGAATCTTTGAGAAAGCGCGCCAGGAGTTCGCCGTTAACAAAATAGTGATTATAGCTCGTCAACCCCTTGAACGCATCCGCATAGTCATAGGTCACACCCTTATCGAGTTGCTGCTTAGAGTGGACCGCAAACACGCCATGGGCCCCAAACTTCCCGGCACCGCCGACTTTATCCCCACGCTCCAACATGATGAACGGGATCTTCTTCTGATACAATTCAAACCCCGCCGACAAGCCTGCGGAACCACTGCCAACAATCACGACTTGAGTCTTTAACGTCTTCATGGTGGTGCATCCTTTCTTATTGTGAAGTATCCAACAAGTAAAGGATAAAGCGTTTTCATAAAACCTGCCAACATCGAATAGTTGTCAGCGATAACTTGAACTTATCGCTTTAAGAATCATCCCTTCAAATAGTTCCTGGCGATCGCGACTAATTGCCGCGACCACGTTGAAGGCTTGTTCCAAATGCTTCGGTGATAGCCGTGTGAGGTTGTTACAATGTGCAGGTACTCTGAAGTCATCCGGCACCAGCGCCACGCCGCCCTTGAAATTCACAGCCAACGCGGCGGCTTGAAAACTGTTTACCTGTGCGATTGAAGCATAGCCCCAACCGTTATGCGCATACTTATTGACCATGACCGCCTGGATATCGGCAATGCCAGTTGACTTCCAGTGCTGTAAATACAGCTTGCCGGCATGACTGAGCGTTGGCGCATCAGGCTGCGTCGCCAGTGCTTGCGTGTTGCACAGCACATCAAAGCCGACTTTGCGCAGCGGAAAGGCCTGAAGCTTGGTGTTGCCGCTAAACGCCAGTTCAAATCCGATCAAAATATCATAATCATGCGCCAGCAGCCGCGTGAACGCATCAGTAAAGGGTTCTTCATCAAAACTCAACTGCCTGCTGGGTCCGAGATGTTCAGCAAAGGCAGCCGCGTCAGCTTCCAAGCCTTGAAGAAAGTGAATCCTGAGCAGGCCTGCTGGTTGTTGTTCCGGATGACGCCAAATTTCACCATAGGCCTCCAATACTTGAACCGCCCGCAGATAAAAGAATTGGCCGGAAGCGGTCAGTGACAGTGAAGTAGGGGTGCGGTTAATCAACTGTACCCCCAAATCATCCTCCAAATGCCTGATTGCTGAGGATACCGCCGTTTCTGAAACATAATTGCGTTTGGCTGCCGAACTAAAGCCGTGGGTCTGCACCACGTCAACAAAATATTTCATAGGCTTTAAGTTGTAATTCATAATGACGCCTCCAAATGTGTGGCAAGTGCCAGTTTAATTATACGACTTGTTGGCTGACTGCCCTCAAAGTCCGCAATCCCACCGTTCTCATTTCAGCCACCGACTCTCACCCTACACTTCTCAAGTTTCAGGTAAAAAAAAACGTCCAAACGCTGATTGACCAACGTTTGAACGTGCAATAAACTTATTCCCACTCTGTTGCCCCGAAAAGCCGAATGAGCGCAAATGGGCGCCGTTAAAGGCTTTTGAATTTCAATAAGCCCAATTATATCACAAAAAACAGCTTTGGAAGCAGCATAAAAGTTGCACGGTGCAAATTGGAGAAAACTTCATATCAACAGCAAATTTAGACCTCTCAATGTCCGGGCGGTCTATTTATTTTGTAGTTGATTGTGCATTGCTGCCTGCAACCTTTGAAGTGATACTCACTCCCTCTTTTAATAACAAGATATACCAATTTTTCAAATCTAGAATGGAGGAATTACATTGATGAAAGCAGTTCGGCGAACCTCGGTATTCGCCGCCTTAATTGCAATCTTCGTCCAGCTCTTTATCCCGGCCTCAATGGCGATTGCCGCCAGCATGACCAACATCAAGGTTGCTGACTGGCGCAACACTTGGCACTTGCACTTGTTCAATGGCTTACATTGGACGGACACCGGTATGTGGATGAAAAAGGTGGACGGCAAAGTTGCCTTCTGTGTGGAGCACGGGGTCGATCTCGATATGAGTGGCTCCGGCTACAA
>NZ_AYZJ01000058.1:0-6375 GCF_001436615.1 Lacticaseibacillus camelliae DSM 22697 = JCM 13995 | reverse complement strand
CGGCCAAGCATATCCATAAAGGCGACATATTCATCAAAAATCAGAAAATGGGCGGGTAGTCCAAGGTAGGCGTAGTTCTCGCCAGTCTTGTATCCGTCCATTTGTTTCATTTTGTCGTTACGCGCCATCATGTCCTGATAGAAGGTTTCAAGTGCATCCAGCATGGCTTCCTTCTTGGAATAGACCCCTGGCATCACGTCAGCTAAGTCGGCGAGGTCAGCATTTTTCGGGTCAAGAATGGTGAGCTGGGCACCGTCTTTCAGCAGTGCTTCAATCAACGTCAAAATAAAGTAGGTCTTACCACCACCTGTACCACCAGCGATCAGCATGTGGGGCAGCGCGTCATAGTGCCAAGCCACGGTTTCCATGAGCTGCATGGAGCCATGTTCACAGGTCACGTCAGCGATGGTGATGCGCTTGCCGATCGTGTCGTAAAGCAAGGTGTATTCGACGTAAGAATCGTGCATGATCTTGTCGACCAGCTCACAGTAAAGACCAGCCTCTAACTTCTTTTCCAAGTGCAGGAGTTGATCTTGATAGGAAGACATGACGATTTCAACGGAAACGTGAATCAGCCCATCCTTGAGTCGGTAATAGATTTTGGGAGAGTGCGAAATCTTCTCTTTGGTGCGCGTTGAGCCTAAGTCTTTGAAGAAGCTCTCGCTGTTGGTTTGGTCGGTTTGGTACCACTTGTTCTCCATGATCATGCGGGCGAGCTTTTGGCGGTGTTCCATCTGCTTGTAGGAATCCGCAAACCACGTTCGGTAAGCCCACAAACCAGCACCAAAGAGTAGTGCTGTACATAAACTGTTGATAATCAGCGGCAACCATGACCAAGGCAAGGCCACCACGTCCGGCCAATTAAAGAATTTCCAGTTGATTTGTCTTAGCAGCGGCCAATAAGCAATGGCAGCTCCAGTTACCCACAAGCAAACCACAACCGTCATCGCCGTGTTGTAGAGTAAGTTGCGTTGACGGGGATAGACCCGTGTACCGCGATACGTAAGTTTCATTCGTCAATGTTCACTCCGTCGTAGCCAATCACGAGACCAAGTGGACTACTTGAAACGTTGAAACTAAAGCGCGCGCCTTGAAGGTAGGCTTCGGGTTTCGCACACTGTTCTCTGGCTAAAATCAGGTCACAAGCATTCATGCCAGCTTGAATCGCGTGATTAGCTGCGTCGATTAAATTGATGATGACGTCACCAGTGGGTGATGCACCGTTGTCAAAGTCAGCGATGTGTTCGTAGTGAAGTTGAAAGTCGTCCAAGTTGACGAGGGTTACTTGATCATTCATAGAAATTCTCCTTTGGGCGTTACTTGACGCCAATATATTTGATAGCGGGTTGTCGATCTTCGGTGTCGATATTGAAACTGAACTCCTTGGATTCGTGATCGCGGGTACATTCGCCGTCTACCTAAATTGAAAATGGTTCGCCAGCAGTTGCCTGTTCGGCCGCCATCAGCACCATGTCGATCAAAGCTTCCGGGCTAGGGTCGTGGAAATCAGGGTCAACTAGCGCGGGGTAGTCTTCCAAGAATCCATCAATATTCATTGCGGACATTTTCGAGCTCCTTTCATTTGTGATAATACGAAATTCATTCCACACCCATATAAATCACGGTGTCTTCAAGCAAGTTGAAAATGAATTCCTTAGGTTCGTCATCAATCGTGTTGTCATCAACCCAGATAATGAATTGACCGTCCATTGCCTGTGTTGCGGCATCAGCGACCAATTCCTGTAAAAAGTCAGCGCTTGGCAGAACGCCATCTATTTTGATAAGTCTGGTGTAATCTTCGACAAAGCCGGCGATTTCAAAATTTTGTGGTTGAATCGATTTCGCATCTCTACTCATCGCTGACGCCCAGATACGAAAGCCGTAAGCCATCTTCGCCTTCGTAAGATGTGAACGAGAACAGCTTATTCATGCCGTCGTTAGTTTGTTCACTGTCGATATGCAGGTGCTGGTAGGATTCAGGGCTTTCTTCCATGAGTTCCACCATGTCTTGCAGGATCTCGTCTGGGTCAAGGCGGTAGTCGTTGTCGATTTCTTCGTTATAGTCGTCAATGAACACTTCACGACCAACTATGGTCAGGGTGGAAGTCATCATCAGGAATCAACTCCTTTCGTTGGTGGCAAGCAACCGCCGCAGCGGGCGGCGCGCGCGAGGAGTGGGGCAATGAGCTATTTCTTGTCATTGTTGTTTGGCTTCTCCTGCGGTTTGACCGGCGCGGTGTCGATCACGAGATCCTTGGCCTTCATGTACCACGAAGTTTCAACTCGGTTGAAGTTTGCGTTTGCCACGGTGTCGATCACTGGGTCAACTAAAGTCACAATCTGGTTGTACTTGAAGTCCTTGACCCCGGCCTCTGCCGGAATTGAAACTTGGATCATCATCCCTTGTTTCATGGATTTCAAGTCATAGGTGCGTTCCTTTACGTCGTCGGTACGGTTGCCGTCTTCGTCTTGCACGAAGCGTTCGCGGCGCTGTCCGGAGAATTTCAAGACGCCAAAGGTTTCTTCTAAGTCGATAACGATGCCTTCTGCTAATCGCATGTGAGTTCCTCTTTTCTTTTATTTGACTGGGACAATATCGTCGGCATTGCAGATGTAGCCCACAAAGGCTTGTTCACCGATCCGGTAGCCGACGGTCGCAATCCGCGGCTTGATGATGGTGACCGGTGCGTCAACTTCAATGCTTTCGGCCTTGTCACCTTTCTTCGCCGGAATAGTGATTTCGATGTTGTCGGTGCGCTGCAAGTCGGAGAACAACTCGTAAGTGCGGGAGACAACCTTGCGGTTGTCACGATCTCCTTCTGACAGTTCGCGCTTGAGCGAGCCGAAGTATAGGTGACCGAACGTCTTTTCAATGTTTGGTGCAACAAATTTGAGTTCCATGTTGTAGCCTTCCTTTCGTATTCAAAAAGCCGGGTAGTTGGGCTACTCGGCTGTGGCTTGGTGATAGTATTCGGTTAATTGTTGAAGTAGATAATCGTAAAACGACTTGGAGATTGGGTGAACTGTGCGGCCATCAGCATATCGTGGAAACTGGATATACCAGCGATACTGACCTTCGATGAGCTTCACGTTTTTCAAAATGAGCACATGATCCAGTACGATGTCGCCTTGGAGCAGCACGTCGCCGCCGGGATTGGGATACATGTTGATAGAAGAAATGCGCATATCAGTTGCCATCTTTCTTCTTGGCACCACCGATTACAACCATCGTAGCGAGGACGCCGAGCAGCAGTACCACACCGATGACGATGAGCCAGCCAGACGTCGCGTTGCCAGTTTGTGGGAGGCCAGGCTTAGGCGTCTGCTTGTCGGTCATGACGGCCTTCATGATTTCACCATCCTTAGTGATCTCGAATGGCACGAGGGCTTCGCTAATTTCGTAGCCCTTTGGTGCATCGTATTCTTGGAAGCTGTACTTACCAGCAGGCAGATTACCAAAGGAGAAGACCCCATTCTTGTCGGTGCGACCAGATACAACCGTCTTGCCGTTTTCGTCCAGAATACGGATACCGGTGTTTGGCAGGCGCTTTCCAGTCGAAACGTCGGTCTTGGTCAGTTCGCCCATGCCTTTGATCAAGTCGTTGGTCAGTTCAAAGGTAATCGCGGTTTCCTTGGTGTCAGACTTGGTCTCACCGATCTGCTTGTCCTTGCTATCGAATACCTTCACGCCGTCCTTAGTAGATACGAGCTTGAGAGTTTCCTTCGATAAGACAAGGTTGGTGGCAGAAGGCTTGGATTCACGGAGATAGAAGGTGCCCACAGGCAGGTGCTTGATTGACCCAGTAGAATCTTTGCCGACGGTGATGGTCTGAATCACCTTTTTGTCCGCATCGAGCAGTTCAAAGGTCGCGCCAGCAGCGTTACCGGTCATCGCGTAGGAGTAACCCTTACCTGAAACCAGCGTGGCAACTTCATTGATTTTCTTGAATGACAGTTCGTTTTCGTGGAGCTTGTTGTCGATCACCTTACCGTCATTGAGGTCAATGTGTTTGATCTTCTCATTGTCGGTGGTGTGGAAATGGAAGCCGTACATCGTCGTGTTCAAGTCGTGCTTCTCACCAGCATCAAGTTCCTTGACGTAGTAGTAGCCTTCTGGCAACTGGATCGCGCCAAATTCAGCCTTACCGTCTTTGACCGTCGTGGTGGCAACGAGTGATTCAGAAGGAATCACAGTTTTGCCGATCGTGGTTTCGCCTTGCGTGAACAAGCCGAAGACCTGACCGTTGGCAGCGACATTCTTGATAATTGGGAGGTTATCCTTCCAGCCGGTGATGCTTTCTTCTTGCTTGTGAAGTGTAATGTCGAGCTGCTGGAAGTCGTTCTTGGCTTCAAGTGAGGTGGAGGTCACCGTCACTTCTTGCCCGGCATACTTGAGTTCAAAAGTAATCGGATCGGTATTCATAATGAACCCGTTTGGTGCAGAGATTTCAGTTGCCGTGTACTTGCCAAGATAGAGTTCTGGGGTCTGAATCTGACCTTGAGCATCAGTGGTGCCGGTAGCAACCACGTCACCCTTGTGTGCACGAACGGTTCCGTCAGCAGTCGTAATGTCTTCGGCTGCTTTGAACTCAAACTTCGCACTAGCGAGGGCGATGTAGTCGTAGCGGTACTTATACTGGTCACCGTATTCAGTTTCAACCTTTTCGACGGCGACCGGGGTAGCCCCGGTCTTGGTCAAGGTGGCGACACCCTTTTGGGAGAGGTCAGCGAACTTGATGACCACGATGCCGTCCTTATGGCTGCCGTTGATGGTGAACTTGGTTGGTTTCTTAGCCAGTACATAGCCTTCTGGAGCTTGAACTTCTTCGAGCTGGTACTTGCCGTAGCCGAGCGCTTCGGCTGTGATTAACTCACCGGAGTTGTCGGTAGCGAACTTATCAGTCATACCGGTCTTGTCGGCTGTCGGCTGAACTTCGTACTTGTTGGCTTGCAGGTTCTTAATGCGGAAGATTGCGCCAGCGCGCAGCACGGTCTTACCGGTTTCGGTATCAACCTTGACTACCCGCAGCTTTTCTTCAATGACCTTGTTTTCGATGCTATAATGCTGGGACTTCTGGGTGCCATCAACTGTGACCGTGAACGGCTTGATGCCGTTGTAGCCCGTTGGGGTCTTGGTTTCAGCTACGGTGTAGGTGTCGTAAGGCAGATCCGCAAACTTCACGTACCCTTGGGCATCGGTGAGGCCAGTGCGAACAACCTTGCCAGTGGTCTTGCTGGTGACAGCGAACTGGGTGTCCTTGAGCATGACCGACTTAGTGCCTTTGCCTTGGGTTGACCAGTCGTAGTTCCCGTACTTGAGTAAGTCGAGATCACCAGTGATGACTTGTTCCTTGACCGTCGTGGTAGCAGTTGCAGTGGTGAGGTTCTGACCAGCGTAAGCCAACTTGAAGGCGTGCTTTTGCGGATCAAGCACGTAACCAGTCGGCGCCTTTACTTCTTGCCAGTAATAATCGTCCAGTTCCAAGCCGGAAACAGACGCCGTGTTGTTGGCGATCGTCACCGATTTCACGAGCTTGTCATCGGTTGCACGGTGGAGTTCGTAGACAGCCTCGTTTAGGCTGGCAGCACCTTGTGGCTGCTTACCAGTAACAGCGTCAACTTTTTCGATGTTGGCAGTGCCGCGCTGTTCTTGATCGGTCGTATCGACGTGAGCCGTAGTGACCGTGACAGTTTGACCAGCATACTTCAATTCAAACGGCAGCTTGGCCGTGTTCAGAACATAGCCAGCAGGGGCTTTTTCTTCCAGTGCGTAGTAGCTACCGAGCTTGAGGTTCTGCAAGGTGCCTTTGCCATTGCCGTCAGTGGTGATCGCGCCAACCCGTGTGCCGGTGCTGGTGTAAATGCCGTAGACAGCACCATTAAGCGAGTAGTAGGCATTGAACATGTCGCTACCGAACTCACGCCCAATCTTGGCGAGGGTCACGTTACCGAGCTGTTCCTTGTTACCGAGGACAACTTCAACGGTCTTGCCGGGTTCGATGGTGACTTCTTTGAGTTCACCCTTGTTGACGTAGCCGTTAGGAGCAGTGACTTCCGAGACGGTGACCTTGGTGCCAGCCTTCAAGTCATTCAAGGCAGCATACCCGTCAGTACCAGTCGTGACTTCTTTGGAAGTACCATTGTATGCGAACTTGAGCTTCGCCCCGGGCAATGCTTTGTTGGTGTCGGCGTCAACCTTCTTGGCTTTCAGGTTCCCGTTCAGGTTGACCTTGATCGGTAGGCTGAATTCGCCGTTGCTGGAAAGCTTGAAATTGACCAACTTTTGTTGGGAGCCCTTTGTATAAACGAAAGAGGTACCAACGTCAGCGGCCTTAGCAATCGCATAAGCCACCTTACCAGATTCCTTCGACTGGG
>NZ_AYZJ01000057.1:0-276 GCF_001436615.1 Lacticaseibacillus camelliae DSM 22697 = JCM 13995 | reverse complement strand
AGTTTGAGCGATGATGTATAGTGCTTATTCTTCCTAGCTTCACTGAGGCCTTCAAGCCCATCACGCGCGTATCGCTCCCGCCACCGTGCAAGAATGTGCTCGCTAAGACCATGCTGATGCTCAAACGTCTTCGAGCTAATGCCCGACTGTGCAAATTCCTCCAGAAAGGCAAGCTTTTCCTCTGCTGTATATCTTGATCTAGGCATACAAATATCCCTCCATGATTGTCAGAGGAATTATGATATTTCATCTGACAACCGCAAAGGGATTATCGCA
>NZ_AYZJ01000056.1:0-422 GCF_001436615.1 Lacticaseibacillus camelliae DSM 22697 = JCM 13995 | reverse complement strand
CTCAGTGAAGCTAGGAAGAATAAGCACTATACATCATCGCTCAAACTGGCAGCGGTCTTAGCTTATCAAACTGGCGAAGGAACGCTTAGCGAATTGGCTATACGATTTGGTTTGCGGTCAGCGAGACAACTCCATGATTGGCTTTCCAAGTATAATGAGGACAAGACTTTGACGGCATCGCCGTTCAGAAAGCAGGTCCCCACTATGAGTCGGAAGACAACATTCGAAGAACGAATTGAAGTGGCCGAGTATGTGACCAAGGGCAGGCACTCCTACAGCGAAGCTGCGGAGCATTTTCAAGTCTCCTACCAACAGGCTCGTTCCTGGGTACTCAAGGCCAAAGATAGCGGTTATGAGGCCCTCGTTGATAACCGGGGCCATCACAAAGCTGAAGCTGATCTTACAGAGACCGAGAAGCTACG
>NZ_AYZJ01000055.1:0-4495 GCF_001436615.1 Lacticaseibacillus camelliae DSM 22697 = JCM 13995 | reverse complement strand
TGGCAGAAGGTGGTAAGATCCATGGCACGGGTGGTAAATTCGAATGGCCGCCTTCAATCATCACTGATGAAGTCCGTGAGAAGCTAGAAGCGATTGTGCCCGGAGCTCACGTGCTAATTACTGATGCCACCGCCGTGCCGATCAAGATTCAGTTTCCTCAAGATGCCTCCTTACTAAACAAAGCTCGGCTGAACCTTGAAGAGATGGTGTTTAAGATGGCGCAAGGGCTACAAGTTGCAATCCCGCGGACTTATAAGCGCTTGGCTAAGGCAACATGGACTGAATATTCACGCCACCCTGGCCGTCAGGCCAAGGCCCGGCGCAAGCAGATTAAAGCCCAGCTGCAGTACATTCGGCGAGACCTGCGCTACGTGGATGAACTGTTGAGCCAAGGCGGAGAAGCACATCTGACAGAATGGCAAATCAACCGGCTCGCAGTTGTCCGTAAGGTCTACGATCAGCAAAAGTACATGTACGACAACAAGACTCATAGCGTTCCTGACCGGATTGTCAGTCTCAGCCAACCGTACATTCACCCGATTGTTCGCGGTAAAGCTAAGGCACGCGTTGAGTTCGGTGCCAAGATTGACTGCTCAATTTTAGACGGAGTTATTGACGTTGAGCGTTTTGACTTCGAGAGCTTCAATGAAAGCACTGATCTGGCCGCAACCCTCGATCATTGTTGGGATACACTGGGGCAGTATCCCGATGAGGTACTAGCTGACACCCTGTACCGAACCCGAGCGAATATTGCATTGTGCAAGGAGCTGGGCATCAAACTGAGTGGGCCTAAGCTGGGCCGCCGGCCGAAGCATGTAGATGCCAAGCAGCGCAAGCTGGATACTGATGCGGAGAACAGACGCGGTGCGATTGAACGCAAGTTTGCCTTCTTGAAAGTCTCGCTTGGGCTTGATTTAGTGAACACAAGAACCGCTGAATCTCTGGTGGTCGAAGTTGATTCAGCTATTGTGTTGGCTAACCTCATGCTTCTTTTGGGTATTTTTTCTATACCAATTTCCGTCATTACCCACAGAGCCGGCAAAACATATCAAATCAACTATAAAGTCATCACTGAACGGCCTAAGTCAGCAGCCTAGTTCAGTACTGACTAGTGTAAGCATTGGTTTATTTCATCTTGAGGTCCATATTATTGCTTTTATTGGCAATGATATGGGCTTTTTTTGATGGGAGAGAATTAATTTCGAGTTAACTGGAAGTCTTGTGGGATTATGATCCTCTATATTAAAAATACGTTACAGTTCGAATTTTTGTTTCAAAACGCGTCCTACAAACCGTCTGTATATGGTGAGAGCGAAAGTTCTCACAGACCTTCCGGAAGGGTCTTGCAACGTACGCCGCCGTGCGCGGCGTGCAGCGCGAAAGCCGCTAGCGCGAGCGGCGGCGGTCGGCGTTAGCCGGCCGCCACAAGCCCCCGGTCTCTAATAGGGGGGCAAATATTAGAGACAAAATACATGTAAGTAGGACGAAAGCGCCGGTGGCAAGCCACTTTGCGTAAGCAGATAGGTGGCTTTGCTGTCAGGTCGCTTCGAAAGGAGCTAACATGCTGAAAGATTTGAACTTAGTCGGCGGGATGACGAATACCGACTGGCTAAACCAGTTTCATGATGAGATGCGCACGCACAAGATCACTCAGGGCCAATTAGCGAAGACGGCTGATTACAGTCGATCGCATTTGAACCAGCTGCTGACGGGAAACAAGCCGATTAACCAACAAGCGCGGTTGCGATTGACGTTGGCACTGCGGTCGTTGACCGGCCAGAACAACGTTGACGTCTGTATTGATTACTTGGGCGTTACCTTCAAGTCGCACGACTATGAAGAACTGGTGACCGAACTGTTCCAGATTAACCTGAATCACTTTAATCTCAAAGAAGGGGCGCGATACGGGTACGCGGCGACCTTCAAATGTGGTGAAATCGATGTGTTGCTGTCGCCGTATCAAGATGTGAATGCAGACGGTTATGATCCAAGCGAAGACAGTGGCACAATGATTGAACTGAAGGGCCAAGGCTGCCGCTATGTTGAATCGTATTTGCGCCAGCAGAATCGCACCTGGTACGACTTCCTAGAGACGTGCATTGCGCTTGACGGTCATTTCACCCGAGTTGACCTCGCCATCAATGATCGCAATGGCTTGCTTGACGTACCAACCTTGATTGAGAAGTGTGACCGTGATGAATTCACCTCACGTTTTCATGGTTTCCGAGATAATCGCACCAAGCAGTGGAAGGTATCGGGCAGAACCTTGTATCTGGGGTCGCCGCAAAGTGAAGTGTACTTCTGTATTTACGACAAGGCTTTTGAGCAACACCAGAAGCACCCTGAGATTGCGATTGAAGATCAGCCGATACGGACACGCTTTGAAGTCCGGTTACGTCGCAAACGCGCCGCTGCGGCAATTAAGAATTTGTTGGCAGAGCATGATCCAGAGAAAGTTGTGTTCGGCATCATCAATCGCTACCTGCGTTTTTTGACGCCGAGTCACAAAGCGAAGAGTCAGTGGGCGACAGATCCGCGCTGGGATGCTTTCATCGGCAATTATCGCGACAAGCTGCGACTTTCTACCAATCCTGAACCATTGAGTTACGCGCACATTACCCGTTGGCTCAAGAAGCAGGTCGCGCCGTCGCTGAAGATGTTGCAGCTGATTGATCAGTACAATGGCACTACTGAGCTGAAGGCGATTATTGACGGCGGCAAGTTGACGCAACGCCACTGGGACTTGATTCACCACTATCAGCATCACCGCAACGGCGTTTTGACGGATTCAGAACCGAGTGAGACATCAAAAAAGAGCGACTATGCCGACCAAAGCAAGTAGTCACCCTTCACAGATAAGATTTGGGTCCTATCTGGTTTGATTATCTCACTTCAATCAATGAGAAGGAAGTGACGTAATTGGATAAGAGTTTTGTCTGCTATCAAGATCTGATGGCATTAGGTTTTAAGCAGCACACCGCGCGCAATATTATTAGACAAGCGAAGCAAAGGATGGTACAAAAGGGTTATCCCTTGTATCTCAACCGAAACTTAGGGCGCGTGCCGCGTTCTGTCGTTGAGTCCATTCTCGGGTCACCGATGAATGGAGCTGTTGAGAATGAGTAAAACCAAATATCCAGGCGTATTCATAGACGCCAAAGGTAACTTCTACTATGAAACCGAGTTGGGCACCGATAAGATGAGTGGCAAGCGCGTCCGCAAGAAAGGGCGGAAGGACAGTCAAGGAATGCCATTCAACACTGCGTTTGCGGCGAACAAGGAACTTACGCGGGTGAAGCGTGAATATCATGAGGCGCATGGGTTTACGAACTTTCGCATGACCTACCGCCAGTTCATGAAAGACGCGTATATCCCAGCGTACAAAACCGACGTGGAGGAAAGCACCTTCGCTGTCCGTAATCGCAGCTTTGATATCTGTATCGCCCGCTTTGGCGACCAGCTGTTGCGCGATATCGATATCACCGACGTGCAGAACTTCCGCACGTGGCTGCTCACGGATGAAAAAGACGGCGGTGCGGGCTACTCGCAAGGCTATGCTGGTTTGGTGTTCGGCTGCTTCCGCAAGTCCCTTGACCATGCGGTGCAGATGCAGTACCTGTCCAGCAATGTGTCGAAGCGGGTCAAGGCGATCCCTAAGGCCAAAAGCAGCGTGCCGTTTTGGACGAAAGCTGAGTTTGAACAAGTCATCGCGCAAATCTGCATTGATGACATTTACGGTCACCTGAACTTCGTGATGTTGTGGCTGTACTTCCTGACTGGCGTGCGCGTCAACGAAGGCACGGCGCTGTGGTGGCGAGATGTTGATCTCGCCAAGAAGCAGCTGCACGTTGACCACATGCTGGTGATGAAGAACCGGCATGACTGGGAGCGCCACGACTACACGAAGACAGACAGCGGCAAGCGCATCTTGACGCTTGATGATGACACCGTGGCAATTCTATGGCGCTGGCGCGAGGTGCAGAAGAGTTTCGGTCTGGGTGGGGTTGATGACTTCATCATGACCTACGATGGCTTGCCGATGACCAAGTCCACGATCTCGAGGATTATCCACCGCTACGCCAAGTTGGCGCAGGTGCACCCAGTCGAAGGCAAAGGGCTGCGCCACAGTCATGCGTCGTATCTCATCAATGAGTTCAACGTCTCCGTACTGGTGTTGTCCAAGCGCTTAGGCCATTCGTCACCTGAGATCACGCTGAAGCACTACTCGCACTTATGGGGCGGACTGGATGCAGATATCGCCGAACAGATTGCGGGTAACATCACGATCAAGACGGCGGGTCAGAATCAGGTGCGGTTCGTGGGGAATCAGGCGGTAAAGTACGATCAACTAAGCCCCGCCAAACTCCCCGCCAAAACAGTGGCTGAGGCATAGAAACCTAGTGATGACGCGGGATAGTGCCGCTGAAGATACGCTCGAATGGGCAGTGGCCGTCAGCGTGAGCTTATTGCCTGACTTCGTAATCTTGAGGTTTGC
>NZ_AYZJ01000004.1:0-21542 GCF_001436615.1 Lacticaseibacillus camelliae DSM 22697 = JCM 13995 | reverse complement strand
CATGGCCTTTCTGGTCTAGTCGTCAGGGTGTTGCACTTGAATTGTAAACTGGGGGAATTTTTTAGCGAGAATATAACAATCTTTATGGTGCTTTTCAGTGTGGGTCTTATCTTGGATGCTTTAATTGCTCATGAGCACGTGGCGCCATGGCATTGGATGGTCCTTGCGACGAGTCTGATTGGTGCTCTGCTGATGTTCATTAATCCTGCATATATGAACGCCGCGGAAAATACGGATGGCTATAAGAAAATTTCGTTCAGTTTCACTTACTTGGTTCAAAAAATTTACAGTGTCATGATTCCCAACATGTTTACGAATTATGCGTGGTTACTGCTACTTGTTGCATTTACCTTGGGTGCCCTTTTTCTGGGCAAGAAGGACACCAAATCATATAAGGATTGGATCAGTTGGTGGCTGGTCAGCGCATACCCCGTCTATGTTCTATTTTTCTACGGCAAGATGCAATTTGGATCTGCTGTTTTAACCGGCTATCTGTTGATTGCTTTCACGATCGTGTATTTTCTGGCCTTACTTGAACTCATCTTTAAGTGTCTAGAGGGGGTCAAGCTGCGGCTCGGTTTGATTGTTACGATTTCAATTGGTGCCGTTTCAGCGCCCTTGCTGATGGCTGATCCAATAGGACCGCGGTCGTTTTATGGGACCTTTATTTTTTGGGTACTGCTTGAGCTTTTGCTGCTGCTTGCAGTGGCCGAGCGCAAGCCCCATTGGCAGCCGATGCTTGGTACACTTGGTAATAGTGTTGCACTGACTGCAATGTTATTCTATCTTCTCACTTTTTCTTATTCATATTACGGGCAGATTAATCGACAACGGATGATTGATCGAGCAATTGAGACAAACCAAAAGGTTCTTAGATTGCCAGATTTACCGAATAAGCAGTTTGTGTGGAAAACTAGTACCAACGAACCAACTTGGAACGCGCGATTCAAGAATTTTTACCATATTCCGAAACGGATTAAGGTCATTTTTCCACAGACGCCAGATTATGCTGAATACCGTCAACAGATTGAGGAGAAAAAGTGAAAACACTGATATCAAGAGGCAAGGCGTGGCTTGAACGAAAAAAGTTGTGGGACATCTTTACCTACGTCTTTTTTGGTGGGCTGACAACACTTGTTAATATTGTGACATTCGTGGTGGCGACTCACGCGGGAATGAGTTGGTGGATCGCCAATTTTGTTGCCTGGGTTCTTTCGGTACTTTTCGCATTTGTCACGAACAAACTCTGGGTTTTTAATTCTCATACGGGCACCATAAAGGCACTGTTATGGGAATTCTCAAAGTTTATTTTTGCGCGGGTGCTGAGTCTAGGGATAGACTATGGCTTCATGTTTCTTTTTATCACGATTCTTGGGATGGGAGAGGGACTGTCAAAGCTGCTGACACAGTTTGCGATTGTCGTCGCTAATTATGCTTTCAGTAAGTTTGTCATCTTTAAGAATAAGCCGACGGATAACTAGGCATACTGCTTTGCAAGATTCACAAGGCTATTCCAGCCGGCTGAAAGCTAAAAGGATCAAAAAAGGATGGAATTATTAGGTAGCTTTTATGGATAATGAAGTGTACGAACCTTTATGATGAATAGATCATTTCTTGTGCATGCTGAAGCTCGCTGATGAGAACCAAGGGCTTATGACTGGTTTTATGTTACCGTTTAATCACAATCGTGAATAATATAACACTTTACTTGAATACACGTGTATGATTTAAAATCTAGTCAGTTGTATTTTTACGTGCAATTCGAGGGAGAGAATAACTTTGAATAACGATCTCAAGCAGGTAAGACGGATGGACATGAAATTAGCCGGTCTTTTTTTATTGGTAGCGGCTGGATTTCTTATTGGGCAGCCTGTTCAGGCTGACACCAGCACTATGACCACCGTCACAGACGCCGGTGCAGGTGTCGAGAAGACACTATCGGTGTTTGACTTGAATATGCACGCCAATAATCAGCAAAATGATAGTCAAAATCACACCATGGGTGGGGTGCTGACAGACGAAGCGTTAAAGGCCAGTATCGATTCGAGTGGGTCAACAAGCAGCCTCCACTATTTGCGGATGCCTGCTAGTATGCCTGAAGCAAGTGTGTCGGAATGGGTCAAAGTGGCTCAGCAGGTCGCAACAGCGGATCGCATGAAGACGGGCCGGACTCAGGAGATCATTTTGACTGATGCCACAGTTGCCACCGTTCAAATCGGCTCAAGCAGTATTCCCAGGGTTGATGCTGTTGACGTCTCGTCTTATCAGGACTGGATGACGCAGGCAGACTTTACCAAGCTAAAACGTCTTGGCGTTAGTACGGTGATCGTCAAGGTAACTGAGGGCAGTAGTTATACGAACTCAGCTGCTAAGACTCAAATTGCTTATGCGAAAGCCGCGGGACTGAAGGTCGATGTTTATGATTATATTCGGTTCACCTCAGCTAGCCAGGCGCAAGCGGAAGCGAGATATACTGCGTCTGCGATGGAAGGCTTGGGCCTGAGTAAGGCTACTTTGATTTTTGCGGATATCGAAGAAAATTCTGTGCCGGCAGCGGATTTGACGAACTATTGGTCAGCCCTGAACGCGGCGGGTTACAGGAATCATGGCGTCTACACCGGTGGTGGTTATGCCGAAAGCGCAACCGCCATTGCCAGTGTTGGAAGTGCCAAAACCTGGTACGCACAGTATCCAGACACGCCAAGCGCCAGTTCACTTTGGGACACCAGTTATGGGGCATGGCAGTTCTCCAGCAGCGCGCAGATCCCAGGTGGTTCGACCAGTGGAATGGTTGATGTCTCGCATGACTATCAAGGCTTGCTGAAAGGGTCAAGTACCGTGGCGGCACAAGGACCGTGGATCGCCGATAATCAGTATGTCACGGTCACTCACACTGGCTATCCGCTGTACAGCGATTTTAATTGGACTGTGAAGCAGCCAATCAGTAACGTTTATCACAAAACATACCACGCCACTGGCCAATACCATCACCAAAATGGAAGTACATACCTGTCTCTTTATGATAATGGCGGCCGTTGGCAGGGGTACATTAACGTAAAAGGCGTGGACGTTTCGGGGGGCCAGCAAGGCGTTCATTTCGCCGATGATCGGTATGTGACCTTTACCCACAGTGGGTACCCGCTTTACAGCAGTTTTGCTTGGGATGTGAGACATTCAGGCAGCAGCGTTTATCAGAACACCTATCATTCGACAGGCATCTATCATCATTTCAATGGGGCGACTTATCTGTCGCTTTACAATGGCATTGGTGCTTGGATGGGTTATGTCAATGCGAACGCTGTCTCGGTCGCCAGTGGCCAGCAAGGGCTTTGGCAAGCAAAATCAGGCTATTTGATGGCGAATTCTAGTGCTGACACGATTTGGTCCAGCTTCAATTTTACCAAAGGTGTTAAAACCACCAAGGGCAAGTATCTTCGCGTCAACGGCATGTACCACCACGCTAACGGTTCTGTCTACTACTCGGTTTACGATCCTAACACAGGCGCCTGGAAAGGTTACCTGAATGCGAAGGCAGGAAGCTTTCAAACCACGGCTGCAGGGCCGAAGCAGCCTGATAATCGATATGTCACGGTGACTCATACTGGCTATCCGCTGTATAGTTCTTGGAATTGGGCCATCATCCATACTGGCAGTTCGGTTTATCATCAAACGTTCCACTCCACGGGGATTTATCATCATATTAACGGCGGCACGTATCTGTCACTTTACGATGTCAATGGGATATGGGCCGGATGGATCAATGCCAACGCTGTCGAGGTCGGTAGTGGCCAGCAAGGACCATGGTTCGCAGATAATCGCCGCGTGAAGGTGACGCATGTTGGTTATCCTTTGTATTCTAATTGGAACTGGTCCGTGCGTCATACCGGTAGTTCTGTGTATGGTCGGACCTTCAAGTCGACGGGGAAATATTATCACTTCAATGGCAGCACCTACCTTTCGCTCTATGACAACAGCGGTGCTTGGTACGGCTACATGAATGCAAATGGGGTTGAAGTCGTTCGATAATAGTGACTATTAGAAGGCGCAAACGCTGCTTCTGTAGATCACTGTTCAACCTGTTCTCATCATTAAGATGGCAGGACGACTGGCCCGGATGTGCTATTTACAACCGAATAAGAACCATCTCACATCTGTAGGACAGTTTTGTTGGCTAAGGCTAACGGGGTTGTCTTTTTTATCGATAATATTTCGAATGTGTGTCAATTCGGCGGTAGGGTTGATTCATGTTATTTAAGTGGATAGTATTACAATAAAGCTTTAAATTTATAGCAATTTTTAGGATTGGAAAATGGGGTGGGTTGGAATAATGAGTATATCAAGGTCCAAGGTGTTCTGGGGGAGTGTGTTTATTGCCTCTTCGGTTCTTACTGCAGAGGTGGCGATGCAGCAGCCGGTTGATGTCGCGGCGGCGCGAATCACCACGGGTCAGTTGCACGTGCAGTCGTCAATCAACACATACATTGCCCAGCAGGGATTTCAAACACCGGCCATCACGAAGGAACTACACAAGTTTGAGATTTTTCCTTACAAGACGTCGGATGGCTTACCAAACGGGATCGTTTTTCACCAAACTGACGATAAGGACAGTTATCTTGCTAGAGAAGGCGCCGACTACGAAATTAACTACGGTTGGCAGACGGCCTTTGTCCATACGTTCATTGATGACAAAACAATCTTGAACATTCATGATACTGACTATGGGTGCTGGGGCGCAGGCCCTAAGGCCAATGCGCGGTTTGTTCAGTTTGAACTGGTGACAGCCAAGAATCGCACGGCCTTTGCGAAATCTATCAATAACGCGGCGTGGTACACTGCATACCTTGCAAAGTATTACGGAATCCCGCTGACGTTGGCACGTTATAACTACGGACTGGGCGGTCTGTGGACACATGCCGATGTGTCTCATTATTTGGGTGGTACCGATCATACTGATCCGGATGGCTACTTGAAAAAGTGGCATTATTCACTGAACGAATTCCTGGATCTGGTCAAAATTTATGCCAATGATCCATCGATGCCTGCGCCGCGTGGACCGCTTCAGGGTAAGAAAGTGGCCGCGGATGAGTATGTAACCGTGACCCACACGGGCTATCCTGTTTACTCGAACTTTGGGTGGAAGATTAAGCAACCCATCAGTAATTTGTATCAAAATACCTATCACGTGACCGGGCTGTATCACCATAAGAACGGTAGTACCTATTTGTCGTTATATGATCAAAATGGTGCCTGGCAAGGTTACATCAATGCCAATGGCGTTGCTAAGGCCCCGGGGACGCAAGGCGCATGGATGAAGGCATCTGAGTATGCGACATTCACACAGGCCGACCAGCCGATTTACCGTGACTTTTCCGGTCAGGCGTCTGGCAGCACCACGGCCGAAGTGGGCCAGACCTTCAAGGTGGCAGGTCAGTACCACACCTTCGCAGGGGTGCGGTATCTGTCGGTTTATCGCCAAAATGGCCAATGGCTGGGTTACGTCAAGCCTGAAAGCGTCAGCGTTGCGAAAGGCGCTCAGGGGGCTTGGCAGAAGAAGAACGGTTACCTGAATTTGACCAGCAAGAATTACACTATTTGGTCATCGTTTGACTTCAAACGCGGCACCAGCACTGGCAAGTATGCAGCGTTGACAGTGACTGGAATGTACCATCATGCGAACGGTTCGGTATACTACTCAGTAACGGATGCCAAAGGCAAGTGGATTGGCTACGTAAATGCCAACGCTGGGACGGTTGTGACCTCCGCGCAGGGTGCGAAGATCTCGGCGGATCGCTATGTCACGGTCACGCATACCGGCTATTCGGTATACTCCGGTTTTGATTGGCACGTTAAGCAGCCAATCAGCAATCTTTATGACAAGACCTATCATGTGACCGGCGAGTACCATCACCTCAATGGCGGTACTTACCTGTCGCTGTACGATGCCACTGGCGCTTGGCAAGGCTATATCAATGCCAACGGGGTCTCCAACGCTGCCGGTCCACAAGGTGTCTGGTTGAAGGCAGACAAGTATGTCACCCTCACTCAGAACAATCAGCCGTTGTATCAGGGATGGACTGGTCAGCCTGCAACGACGACGAATTCCGAATACGGGAATACGTTTAAAGCTACTGGTGAGTATCACGCCTTTGATGGTAGCCTTTATCTGTCCCTGTACCGTCAAAATGGGCAGTGGCTCGGCTACGTTAAGCCGGATGCTGTGACCGTCTCTAACAACCCTCAGGGCCCATGGCAAGCGCAAGGCGGCTTTCTTCAGGGAGTCAGTCCAAACTACACTATCTGGTCCTCCTTCAGCTTTGCTCATGGAATCAGTTCTAAAGGCCATGCTTCACTGAAAATCAATGGCATGTATCACCACGTGAACGGCGCGGTTTACTACTCGGTTTACACCACCAGCGGTAAGTGGCTGGGCTATCTGAACGCGAAAGCCGGCACCTTAACTGTCAGTGGTGGCCAGCTTCAGACCAGTCACTTGACGCCAGCTCAACAGTCATTTCTTTCTCAAGTAACGGCGGCGGTAGTCCCTGTGGCCGACAAAAATAACCTTTATGCCTCTGTAATGGCTGCGCAAGCTATTGAAGAGACAGGCTGGGGCACGAGTGCGTTGTCGCAGCAGGCGGACAATTATTTTGGCATCAAGGCCGGCAGTGGCTGGACAGGCGCCACGACAACCGTGACCTCGCCTGAGGTGGTTGACGGTCAAACCGTTCAACTGCCTGGTACGTTCAGGAAGTACAATTCTCTTACGGACTCCGCGACCGACTACGCAGCGAAGATCCGCACAGGTGATACCTATCAAGGCACATGGCGAGAAAATGCCCAAAATGGCTTAACCGCTGTGAACGGTTTAGGCTCGTGGGCAACGAATCCTGCTTACGGGACCGCTTTGAAAAACCTGATCACCAAATACAATTTAACGGCCTTGGACTACGAGTGATGATTGCAGTCACTCTGGCCTCTAATTGAGGAGAAGAATCGTCACGACGGTTCTTCTTTTTGTTTGAGCTGGATGGCTATAATAGAACCTAGGCGTATCGATAAAGAAAGTGAGTCATTTCATTTATGAATAAAAATACTCGGACATGGTTGGTTCCACTTCTGATTGCACTAGGAATAGCGGGTATGGGGGCGGCCAAACCACAGGGCTCATATCACGCGGATGGTCATTACGTCACGGTGATCAGCAAGAATTACAACACATACAGCAGCTTTACTTGGCGCAAGAAACAGTCAACGCGGGCGCTGATCGACCAGACATTTCTTGCAAAGGGTCGATATGACCATAGTAACGGCAGCCATTATTATTCGCTCTATACTACCGCAGGCAAATGGTACGGCTATGTCAACTCGCGCGCGACCACTGTGGCGCCAGGGATGCAGGGCCTTTGGCACAGGACAAATAAATATGTGAGCCTGATCAAAAAAGGTTATCCCCTTTGGCTAAGCTTTTTCGGTAGCCAGAACAGCAGCAGTTCGGCGCACTATCAGCAGACTTACCATGCCACGGGATACTATCGTGCGGCCAATGGGGCCACTTATCTTTCCTTGTACACCAGCGATGGACAATGGCAAGGGTACATCAATCAGGTCGCCACCAAGGTGGTGGCTGGGCCCCAAGGCAACTGGCTTAAGACAAATTTTTACGCAACAGTGACTAATTCTGCGTATCCATTGATGAAAAATTTTGCTGGCTTACACACTGACGCGAAGAACTTATACCAACAAACCTTTCACGTAACAGGTGAATATAAGCCCACAGATGGCCAAACCTATTATTCTTTATACAATGAAAAAATTCAGTGGGTGGGCTATCTCGATGCACGCGCGGTGAAAACCGTCGGCAGTGCGCAAGGCGCATGGCTGGCCCACCACGAAACGATGATTGTGGCAAAGGTGGGGTACCCATTTTGGCCGCGGCTTTTTTCCGGGAATGTTAAGAATACCAGTGCTTATATCGGCCAAGCGGTCACCATCAATGGCATGTACCACCATTTGAACGGGGGGACCTATTACTCGGTATATCAGGCCGGGCATTGGCTTGGGTATGTCAACGCGGCCGCTTTATCTGCTAATGCTGTTCATGTGGCGCCTGGGTTTGCCATGTCTGCGCATCGCGGGGACCATGCGGTGGCGCCTGAAAATTCTCTTGCGGCGATCACTGCTGCAAAGGATGCCGGTTACGGCATAGTTGAGATGGACATTCGAGAAACCAAAGATCATCAGTATGTCCTGATGCACGATGACACGATTGATCGCACGACAAATGGAACGGGCAAAGTCGCGAGTCTGACATTAGCACAGGTTGAAGCAACTACACTGAATGTCTCAGGTTATCCAGCACTTGTGGGGCAAACACTCCGAGTCCCAACCTTTGATCAAGCCATCGATGCAGCGGCAGCAGACGGATTGTTTGTGAACTTAGATGGCTCTAAGGAAAACTGGGCAGATCAGGCTTTTACCGATCATGTGGTGGCTAAACTAAAGGCTGATAATATTTACGCCAGTTCATTCTTCGTCCTGTCGAATGCGACTCTTCGGAAGACTTTTATGACCAGATATCCAGATGCCAGGATAACTTGGCTATACTCTGCTCAAGCCGGCATTAGGCAGACTTTGGCTGAACTGCGCACATACCAGCACTCACTGCTGACAATTGCCGACACCCAAGTTACGCCGGCAATCATTGCAGAAGCCACAAAAGATGGTATTCCGGTGCATGTTTATGGGGTGAACAACGTTGATCGTGCTTCTGAACTTAAGGCCGAAGGGGTTACATACATTGAATCCGATTCTGTAACACCCAGCCAACTAAGTATTCAGTGACAGTGGGAGATAAACATTCATGCGGTTCCGCCGACTGAGCCATGAGGAGGTAAGGCATAATGAAACTGTTGATTACCGGTGGGGCAGGCTTTATTGGCGCCAACTTTGTTCGGTATGTCTATATAAACCATCCGGACGTTGCCATCACGATTCTTGATAAGCTGACCTACGCGGGCAATCGGGTGAACTTGACAGGCTTACTAAAAGCGCGTGTGAGGCTGGTCGTGGGGGATATTACCGACGAAAGCCTGGTCGATACCTTGATGAGTCAGACCGATGTTTGTGTCCATTTTGCCGCAGAAAGTCACAACGATAACGCCTTAGTTCACCCCAAGGAGTTTTTACAGAGTAACGTGATTGGGACATACACACTGCTTGAGGCGGCGCGAAAGTATCAAGTTCGGTTCCATCATGTTTCTACTGATGAAGTATACGGTCAGTTGCCGCTGGAGCCGAAGTCAGCCAAATTTACGACCAGCAGCCGTTATGCGCCTTCAAGTCCCTACTCGGCAACGAAGGCCGCCAGCGATATGTTGGTTCAGGGCTGGGTGCGCTCGTTTCACGTTCGGGCCACTATTTCCAATTGTTCGAATAACTATGGCCCGTACCAGCACATCGAGAAGTTCATTCCGCGGCAGATCACCAACATTTTGAGCGGACGCAGGCCAAAATTGTATGGCAGTGGCAAAAATGTTCGCGACTGGATCCATGTTGAGGACCATTCACGTGCAATTTGGGCAATCATCACCCGTGGCCACATTGGTGAAACCTACCTGATTGGCGCAGATGAGCAGCATTCCAACCTTGAGGTGGTCGAAACGTTGTTGCAGTTGATGGGGCAACCCAGTGATGCCTTTGACTACGTTGCTGATCGGCCTGGCCATGACGCACGCTACGCAATCGATGCGTCTAAAATTCGGCGTGAACTGGGATGGACACCTTTGCACACAGACTTTAAGGGTGGGTTAGCGCAGACGATTGACTGGTATCAACAGCATTGCGACTGGTGGCAGAATCAAAAGCGGGCAGTGGAGGCGCGGTACGCGCAGCATGATCAGTAGTACAGAAAAACGGCACCGGCCATTTGCTGACCGGTACCGTTGTTAGAAAACATGAGCCTACTTTGCGAGGATCTTCAATGTGTGAGCGATCCCAGTTGTCATGCCGAACTGAGCATGCCAGCCTAAAGCCTGTAGTTTTGCCGGGTCCAGTAAAGCCTTTGTGGCCTTGCTGAAGCCGGCTTTTTCGGTTGCGTCTGGCAAATCGAAAACGACCTTTGTCCCTGCTGCGTCGGCAATGGTTTGAGCGAGGTCACGAAGGGTGACGTTTGAGTCAAGATCCGCAATGTTATATGCCTCGCCGCTGAGACCTTGGAGCAGTACGGTAAGCAGACCAGAGACGGCATCGGCAACATAGGTGAACGAATAAAGTTGCGTCCCTTTGCTCTTTAAGACGATATTCTGCTTGGTAAGGCCGTTTTCCAGAAACTGAGCAATGGCCTTTGAGTCTGAGCTGGCCATTGTTGGGCCATAAGTGCGGGTGAGGCGAGGGATGACGACATCCAGCCCTTTTTGCGTCTTGTAGGCTTGACATAGCGCTTCGCCGGCGCGCTTTGACTCAGGGTAACCCGCGCGTAAAGTATTGGAGTTCAGATAGCCACAATAGTCTTCATCAAACAGGTCGACATCGCCTCGGTTTTCGCCGTAGATCTCGTTAGACGAGGCAAAGGCGAAGCGTTCGCTGTGATGGGCAACGGCGAAATCAAGCAGGTTCTGGGTGCCAATGATGTTGGCGGTAATCGTCCCGATGGGATCAGTGGCATAGGCCCGTGGATGCGTGTTGCTTGCAAGGTGTAAAACGAAGTCCACTTGGCCAAGGGCTAAATCGGTCATGGGCTTGTTGACGTCGTGGCTGACAAACGTGAACCGGGGATCGGCCCAGTAGGCACCAAACTTAGCTTTGGCGTGTTCTTCGCTGCGTCCTAGTGCAAAGACTTGCAGATTGAGATTCTCATGCAAATTTTTCTGCATGAGTACATCAACCAGAAAACTGCCAATCAAACCGCTGGCGCCAGTGATGAGAATTGATTTATTTGCCAGCTTTTGCCAAGGCAGCGCTAGTCCCGTGACAGCGTCCACGTCCTCGCGGTAGAGTGAATGATCAAGCATTGCGCCCTCCTACTTTAACCAGGTGTCTTTGTCGAGGTTGAGGTAAGCTTTGAACATTTCCAGATTTTCTTTTGTTGTCAGTTTAATGTTCATATCAGAGCCCGCAGCGAAGTGGAGCTTTTCACCGAGCTGAACCATCATGGTGTTGGTGTAGTTTGAGCCCTCGATTCCAATGTTCTTCTCAAATGCCTCGTGATAGCGGTCGTCGAGCGTCTTGAACTTGTAGGCCTGAGGCGTTGAAACCCGGCGCAGCGTCTCGCGGGGGATGTACTGCGTCGTAGTGGAAGGGTCATCCTTATCGATGACGAAGATCTGTTCGTTGTAAGGCATTGAGGTGACTGCATTGCCATACTGCTGGCACTTCACGATGACATCCGTGAGCACTTCATCGTCGACCAGTGGCCGCACCCCGTCATGGATGATAATGGTGTCGTCAGCTGAAGCCTTATCTTCGAGGTTATAAACGCCGTTGCGAATCGACTCCTGGCCACTATTGCCACCGGTGACGATCCACTTGAGTTTAGTGATATTGAACTGCTTGGCGTAAGCCTGAACCACGTTTTGCCAGCCGTCGATGCAAACCACTTCGATGGCATCGATCTGCGGGTGCTTCTGAAAGCTCTCTAGCGTGTAGATCAGTACTGGCTTGTCGTAGACGTTGATAAATTGCTTGGGGATTTCTTGGCCCATGCGGTGGCCGGAACCGCCGGCGATAATGACTGCAATATTCACGTGATGACCTCCTGAATTGGGTGATAACAATCAGTTTAACGTCTATTATTATACCCTATCCGCGGGTTTTTCTCAGGAGACAGACCAATCATGCAGCCAGTCGTAACCGAATGTTTGAAAAGCGTCAGTGCTCTGGTCACCAAATCACACGAGGTTGGTTTGATCCGATTCGCAGGTGATCGTGTCAGAAGTTAAACCTTCACCCTCTTATTGGCCTCGTACTCGAGCCATTCCGCCTGCTTGTCCCGCAGATCAGCTGGCACGCTGGGTAGCCAGTCAACTGGCCGACCTGCTTTCAACCAGTTTTTGCGGAACCGCTCGAGTGGGACCAGCAATTCGGCTCGATTGTATTGGTCCTTGATCAGCTTGCGCTCGACCACCGGCTGGCGAGGGGTGGCCCGAAATACGGATCTTACCCCACCGCGGGCTGAGTGGTTTGGGGCCTCCAGCCACGCCACGCGCGCCCGACCGCTGACAGCGTGCGAGAGCAAAGAAGAATTTTTCAATAAATAGGCCGGGCGGCTGTTTGCCAGTAGCGTTGGTGCGGCTTGCCGGCGAATCGCGAGCTGCTTGTCGTGAACGATTGCCAGTTGCACTAACCAGACGTGGCGTTCGCGGCTGAAAATCCGATTTTCCTCATTTTGCAACCTGTTCAGGCCAATCTTCCCTGCGAGGTACTGGTTGCGGAAATTAGTGACGCGCGCGAGTTGGTCGTCACGTCTCAGCATCCCAGTCCAAAAATGTGCAAGTTCGTTACGGTCAAGGGTGACAATGCGCTGGCGCACCCGTTGCACTGCTTTTTGCTGTGAGGCCCGAGTGACGTTGATGGCCGCGACTTGACCGGAGACGCGGATCCTTTCACCCAGGGTCCAAACGTGTTTCTGGTGGGCCAGCGCCGCTGTGAATTCGACGCTGATCGGTTGGCTGCTGAGGGCCAAGGGCACGCCATTGCGATTCCAAAAGCGGTCAGCGTAAAGGACTAGCAGCGGTAGACGGACGGTGTCGCCTGCCGGGTCGATCATGTAACGGTTGAGCCCGTTCATGACCCAGCCCTCAACCTGCAAAAAGCCACTAGTTTCAGTCATGAAGAACACTTCCTTCACTTTGATGGCGTCAGTTTACACCCGGGTCAGACATAATGAAAAAAATACGCTTGAGATGATCTTAACAAGCATTTGCAAAACTGCCTTAATTAAAGGTAATCTTCATTAACGCACCGAGAATATTGAACACGTAAAATAGTCATGTGAATTAATCTTAAAATAATTTACAAGATCGAGACAATCAATTTATTGACAGCGCTTTCTTTCTGTGAGAGAATGGTCTCGGATGATGGGAGGGCGAGGAAGGAACAACCTCGTCAGAACCACCCGGAAACTTCCTGGCGATCCGACCTGTACTTCAGGGTTGACCAGGCATGCTGAGCCTTCCGATCGGTTTGGCGATGAAGACTGCGTGAGAAGCGCAGGGCCCTTCCAGGGCGCATGGCAGGATGCTGCTATCACTTTTCCTAACTTAATAAAGCGACTCAAAGCGGTGACGTGGCGAGGATAGCAGGCAGGGGCAACCCTGCAATAAGGGCCACCGGGGTTACACCTGGTGGCAGGGGACACCATTTCGAAAGGGATGGCGCCCTTTGTGTGCTTAAGATTAGTATGCAAAATGCCCTTGGGTCGGCCAGTGCGACTCAAGGGCATTTTGAGTGGTTACATGAGGCTTTTGATCAGCACGGCGACTAGCGCAATTGCCAGGATGGCGGCAATCACCAACAGGATGTGCCGGATGATACGGCTTTTGACCAGCCAGGTAGTGGCGCCGGTCAGCGCCCCCAGCAGCACCAGCGCTAGTAAAGCAGACGTAGTTAGGCTCATTTACCCACCACCTAAGCCAGCGCGTGCAGCGTAAACACGGTGTGGCGCTCAAAGGCTGCCCCCGGCATCAGCGTGAACAGCGGCGTGGTTGGATAAATGGCGATCGCAGCGTGCGGCGCGCCGGTGATGCCGTTAAAGTAGTGGGCGGCGCTGAGGTCGGCAAACGAGTCAACGGTCAGCCCCTTGGCTTCAGTGGACACCGTCAAGGCCCAGTCGTTGGCCACCAGTGAGGCCTGAGTGGCCTCGGCGGTCAGCGTTCGCTCAGGAATCGGCACCGGTTCGGCGTCCAGGCGCAAGTGCTGATCCATCACGCTTTGGGCGGGATCGCCGGTCAGCGCGAAGGCGACATTCAGCCGCGGCCGGATTCGAATCTGCGTATCCGTTTCGATGTGCCAGTCGACCGTCCAGCGATTCTGGTTATCAAGTGTGTGCACGATGCTGATGCGGCGGCTGCCCGGCAAACCGTCTTGGTGGTCGCCAAGCGTTAGGGTGAACTTGACTGAGACGTGATCGTCTTCCTGCTCGGTCTCCGCATCCCAGTTGTAGTTCTGCCAGCCGGTGCGTCCGGAATCAGGCGGCAGTTCAGGGCTTTCCCCTTGCACTGGGCCAATCACAGCACCGAAATGGCCCGGATCTTCTGCGTAGTCCTGGAAAGTGATGAACCCGATGCTGAGATTGGGGTCAAACTGGTCGCGGTTGGGCAGGCGCACCTGCTGCACCCGCGCACCGAACGTCAGGAAATTCAGGGTCATGTGGTGATCATTCTGCAGCGAGTACTGCATGACGTTTTCCGACCCCAGGCGGTAGAACACTTTAGAGGAGATTTTCAAAAGAGAGCGCTTCCTTTCGTCTATCATTTAATGGTACCGAACTGGTGGTCAACATTCAATGAAAATTCGCCCACGCACTTTAGTCACTTCTGGTAGTATTGAGGAAGTGCTTTAGGAAAGGTGATTTCATTGAAACGACTTGTTCAGGCCATGCGGACCTTTTTCCGCCGCCTATACTGGCTATTAACGCTCGGGTTTGGGCTCGCTTTGGTTTATTCTTTTTTCGGCCGGACCTATTTGAGCCAGTGGCGCAGCTATCTTGATCTGGCCAGCTTCATCCTGATTGTTGGCTGGGTGGGGGTTAACGCGCTGCTGGTGTACCACCATCATTTTCAGTTCCGCGACCTGCAAATGGAGGAAGTCGACCAGATGGACGGCGAGGAGTTTGAGCGGTTCTGTGTCTACCTCCTGCGGCGAAACGGGTTTAAGCGCCTGAAGACCACCAAGGCCTCAGGTGATCAGGGCATTGACATCATTGGCACGAAGAAAAAGAAAACCGTGGGCTTTCAGTGCAAGCGTTACGAGGGGCAAGTAGGGAACAAGGCCGTCCAAGAGGCCTATTCCGGGCACAGCTTCTACCAGTGCGATGAGGCCGCAGTGATCACCAACTCGGAGTTTACGGACGCCGCTAAGGAGCTGGCGGATCAGCTGGAGGTCATGCTGATTGACCGCCCGCACCTCAAGCGCCTGATGCGCCGCTTGCCCAGCTGATCAGTTGATCACCAAGACATTGGCCACCTGCTGAAAGCCGAACAGTGGGCGTTTGCCGGCCTTTTCCTGAACGTAAAGGTAGCGGGTCCGCAGCTCCGGCTTGTCGAGCAGAACTGCCAGCTCCCAAAGGTGAAGGGGGTGGCCACTGGTTTTGGGCACGAGGATTGCTTGGCGCTCGTCGTTGATCTCGGCGGTTGCAATTTTATCCAGATTGGTTTGAACGCCGTCAGCCCGCAGCTGAACGAGCGTTTTTTTATTTTGGTCGGCAAATAGTGCCAACAGGTCGATCACGCGCATGGGCCCACCTCTTTTGCTGTCTCTATTCTACCTGAAGTCGGCCATTTTGTAAGATTTCTTAAGGCCAAACCGGTGGGTGCGTGCGGCCGTGTATAATTGGATTCAAGTAAAAATCGAAGGAGCGATCTCATGACAGAAGTGGTTATCGTCAGTGCGGCTCGGACACCAATTGGCAAACTAAACGGGGTGTTGGCCCAGGAATCCGCCGTCGCCCTGGGTACCTGCGCGGCGAAGGCGGCAATCGCGCGCGCCGGGATCGACCCGCAGCGTATTGACCAGGCCGTGTTCGGCAACGTCCTGCAGGCGAATAGCGGGCAGAACGTGGCGCGGCAGATCGCCCTCAAAGCGGGAATGACCACGGAGAGTTCAGCGATGACCGTCAATGAGGTCTGCGGGTCAGGGCTCAAGGCGGTGCGCCTTGGCCAAAGCGCGATTCTGCTGGGTGATGCGGACATTGTATTGGTTGGCGGCACCGAAAGCATGAGCCAGACGCCTTACTACACAACGAAAATGCGCGCCGGTCACGCGCTGGGCAATGTCGAAATGGTCGATGGCGTGATGCGCGACGGGCTGACCGATGCGTTCACGGGTCTTCCGATGGGCATCACCGCAGAAAACGTGGCGGATCAGTTTAGCGTGACGCGAGAGGCGCAGGATCAGTTTGCGCTGACATCGCACCAGAAGGCCGTCGCCGCGCAGCAAACCGGCTCGTTTACCGACGAGATTGTCCCAGTGACGGTGAAGACGAAGCGCGGCGAGGTCGTGGTCAGCCAAGATGAGGGCCCCCGCCCAGATACGAGCCTCGCCAAACTTGCGAAGCTCCGCCCGGCCTTCAAAGAACACGGCACAGTGACCGCCGGCAATGCCAGTGGGATCAATGACGGCGCCGCGGCGCTGGTCCTGATGCGCAAGGACCTGGCCGAGCAGGAAGGCATCCCTTATCTCGCGACAATCAGCGGTTACAGCGAAGGGGGCATTGACCCCAACTTCATGGGTTATGCCCCGAAGCGGGTGATCGAGAAACTGCTCAAACGAACTGGGACCCAGTTAGATGACATCGACCTATTCGAAGTCAATGAGGCGTTTGCGGCCCAAAGCATTGCGGTAGCCAAGGAGCTGGACCTGGACGCCGCCAAGTTGAACGTCAATGGCGGGGCGCTGGCGCTGGGACATCCCCTGGGGGCGTCAGGGGCGCGCGTGCTGGTGACGCTCCTCTACGCCCTGCAAAACCGCGATCAGCACACGGGTGTTGCCGCGCTGTGCGTTGGCGGGGGCATTGGCGTGGCCATGCAGGTGGCGCGGCCATGACGAAGTTTTATGAAAAAACGCCTGCGGCTCGGCGTCAACAGCTGATTGAAGAGGGCATACTGTCGAACCGAGGCGCTGACTGTCTGGCCGAAAAAGGCCTCGACGATGCCGTCGCTGCCAATCTCATCGAGAACCAGATTGGCCAGTTTGCCCTGCCGCTGGGTGTCGTCCGTAACCTCACGGTGAACGGCACCGTCCGGCAGCTTGCAATGGTGACCGAGGAGCCCTCTGTGGTGGCCGCCGCTAGCAACGGCGCCCGCCTGGCTAACTTGAACGGTGGGGTGAAGGCGTCTGCTGGGCCGCACCGCGTGATTGCCGAAGTCGTGTTTGATGACGTCGCGGATTTTGACGCGGCAAGTCGGATGATCGACCAACACCGTGAGATGTTATTTGCGGTGGCGAATGCAGCTCATCCCTCGGCGGTCAAGCGGGGCGGTGGTCTAAAGCAGATCACCTGCGAGCAGCGCGATCGCTTTTTGATCCTGCAACTGACGATCGATCCCAGTCAGGCGATGGGGGCGAACTTGGCCAACACGATTGCCGAGGCCGTGGCCGCAGCCGCCGCTGGTTTGCTCGATCAGCCCGTCTTGGTGGCGATCTTGACCAACGGCAGCAGCGAGCTGGTGAGCGCCGAGGTGACGCTGGATCCGAGTACGATTGCGACGGCGCCAGGCAACGGGGCGACCATCGCGGAAAAAATTGCCGCGCTGAGCGACTTGGCTCAATGTGATCCGCTGCGTGCGGCCACGCACAACAAAGGCATTATGAATGGCGTTGAGGCAGCCGTGCTCGCCACTGGGAATGATACGCGCGCGGTGGCTGCGGCGGTCGGTGCTTATACCCAAGGCAAAGCGCTTAGTACTTGGCAGCTGGCAGGTGGCCAGCTAGTTGGCCACATCAAATTGCCGCTACCAGTGGGAGTCGTCGGCGGGGCGATTTCAGCCTTGCCCAAGGCGCAGGCGGCCTTAAGCATGGGCGGCATTCGCACGGTCGCAGACCTTCAGATGAGTCTGGCTGCGCTTGGGCTGGTGCAAAATTTGGCCGCTCTGCGCGCCCTGGCCGGGCCAGGAATTCAGGCTGGGCACATGGCGCTGCAAGCCAGAGCACTCGCCATCGCCGCTGGTGCCACTGGGGATGAAATCGCGGCAGTCGCCGACCGGTTGCCGGCGCAAGCACGCGACTTGGCGTCTGCGCGCAAGGTGCTCGAAGAATTAAGGGGGAAGCATTAAATGAACATTGGCATCGATCAAATCGGGTTATACAGTCCCGAATTCTTTATTGATTTGCGTCAGCTCGCAAATGCGCGAGGCGTTGATCCGGATAAGTACACCATCGGGATCGGTCAAGACGAGCAGGCGGTGCCACCGTCAAGTCAGGACGTGGTCACCATGGGGGCCGCGGCAGTGCGCCAGATTCAAGTCAGTATCGACTCGGCGCGGCTTGGCCTCATTGTTCTAGGCACGGAAAGTGGCATTGACGCCAGCAAAGCCGGGGCGCTTTTTATTCAAAAGCTGACCGGCCTGCCGGAAACGGCGCGCACGCTTGAAATTAAGGAGGCCTGTTACGGTGGCACGGCTGGGCTCATGATGGCGCGCGATTATGTTGCCGCGCATCCGCGTCGGCAGGCGTTGGTGATCGCCGCAGATATTGCGCGTTACGGGCTGAACACGGCCGGTGAGGTCACCCAAGGCGCCGGTGCGGTGGCGATGCTGATCAGCGCCGAGCCGCGGATCCTGGTCATCAATGATGATTCGGTGGTCCATGCCGAGGACATCGGTGATTTTTGGCGGCCAGTGTACACGGATCAGGCGCTGGCCCGCGGCAAATATTCCACTGAGCAGTATCTGCACTTCTTCGCGCTGGACTGGGCCGCGTATAAACAGGCGACCGGGCGGACGCTCAGCGATTTTAAGGCGTTGACCTTCCACCTGCCGTACACAAAAATGGGGCTCAAGGCCCTGCGGCAAGTGTTGCCGGAAGTGGACGCCACTAAGCAACAAGATCTGCTGTTGCATTTTGATCACAGCATCCAGTACAGCCGGCGCATCGGTAACATTTACACGGGCTCGCTGTACTTGGGCCTGCTGTCACTGCTAGAAAATGATGACAGCTTGGCAGCAGGGGATTTGCTGGGCCTGTTTTCGTACGGGTCGGGTGCCGTTGGGGAGTTCTTCTCTGGCGCGTTGGTTGAAGGTTATCGGGATCAGCTGCACGGCGCGGCACACATTGGCGCGCTGAACGCCCGGCGTCAGCTGAGCGTCGCGGAGTATGAAGCGGTTTTCCAGGACGCAGTGCCCTACGCAAAGGCGGATTACCGCACGGATCCCAATTACTTTGCCGGACCGTTTGTTCTGACCGGTGTCACTGGCCAGGAGCGCCAGTACCAGGCTAATTAGCGAGTTAAGCCGCCTATCGGGCAACCTGAGGGGCGGCTTTTTGAATGGCGAGACAGTTTGGTGTAAGCGCGCTCAGTACCTGTGTTAAAGTATGACTAACGGTGTTTTTCTAAATTTGCTTGTATTTGGTAAGCCGTTTGCGTATACTAAAAGACGTTGATACTTATTAATCGTAAGTAGAATAATTCTGGAGGCGAGAGCATGACTAAGATCAATGCAGCAGACGCTGGACTGAAGGTTATTGAGAGTTGGGGCGTCAAGAATATATACGGGTTGCCTGGTGGCTCTTTCGATTCGACGATGAACGCGATTCACAACCGCAAGGACACCCTGAATTACATTCAGGTGCGCCACGAAGAGGTCGGAGCCTTAGCCGCAGTCGGCGAGGCGAAGGTCACGGGCAAGATCGGGGTGACTTTTGGTTCAGCCGGCCCTGGCGCTGTCCACCTGCTGAATGGTTTGTACGATGCTCAGTGGGATCACGTGCCGCTGCTTGCGCTGGTGGGTCAGGTCCCGACCAGCGCGATGAACACCAATTTCTTCCAGGAAATGAACGAGAACCCGATGTTTGCGGATGTTTCCATTTATAATCGCACCGTGATGACCGCCGAGCAGTTGCCTGCCGTGATCGACGACGCCATTGCGCAGGCCTACGCCAAAAGCGGGGTGGCGGTGGTCACGATTCCGAAAGACCTGGGCTGGCAGCCAATCGAGGACAACTATGTTTCTCGCGCCGCCGACTACCAGAAGCCACTGTTGCCAGAGCCGCCAGCAGAGAAGATCGCGGCTGCGGCCAAGATCCTGACCGAGGCGAAGCACCCATTGCTCTACGTCGGCAACGGGGCGCGAGGTGCGCGTGAAGAAATCATCGCACTTTCCGAAAAACTGCACGCACCGATTTTGACCTCTGCCCTCGGCAAGGGCATCATTCCGGATTCCTACAAGGCTAACATGGGCTCGGCAGGCCGGGTGGCCTCTAAGCCTGGGATCGAGATCGCATCCAACACTGATGCTGTCCTGTTCCTTGGCTCCGACATGCCGTTCCAGAGCTTCTTCATCGGTCCGCAAGCCAAGTACATCCAGGTCGACATCGACAGTGCGAAGTTCGGTCGTCGGCACCACGTCGATGTCCCGATTTTGGCCGACGCGAAAAAGACAATCATTGCCTTGACCGACGCCATCGACCAGCAGCCCGAAACCGGCTGGTACCAGGCGGCGCTGAAAGACAAGCAGAACTGGGCCGATTGGATGAAGTCGTTTGAAGATGACGATGAGACGCCGCTGCGCGTTGAACCGGTCTTCAAGCAGATCAATGATATGGCCACCGACGATGCGATTTTCCAAGTCGACGTCGGCAATGTCACCATTAACGGCATGCGGTACTTGAACACCGACAAGCACCAGCGCTTCACCACCAGTGGCTGGTACGCGACGATGGGCTATGCGCTGCCGGCAGCGATTGGCGCGCAGGCTGAGTACCCGGATCGCCAGGTTTGGTCGATTTCCGGTGACGGCGGTTTTGCGATGGTCATGCAGGACATCCTGACGCAGGTCAAGTACCACATGCCGATCATCAACGTGGTGCTGACCAATGAGTCGCTTGGCTTCATTGAGGCCGAGCAGGATGACACCAAGCAGCCGCATTCCGGGGTCGATTTGATCGACGCCGATTACGGGGCTGCCGCAGCCGCTTTGGGTGCGACCGGCTTTGAGGTCCACACGCTGGCCGAGCTGAAGGAGGCCTTTGCCAAGGCTAAGGCCGCTGATGGTCCCGTTGTAATCGACGTTAAGATTTCTGACTTGCGGCCGATTCCAGTCGAGCAGCTGGTTCTGGACAAGAAGACCCAGGATCCGGCCGCCGTTGATGCCTTCGTTAAGAAGTATCACGCCGAGAGCTTGATCCCGTTCCGTCAGATTCTAGAGGACGAAGAATAATCTATTAGTTAGCAATGGCGTCTCCGCGTCAAACGGAGACGCCTTTTTTATTGATTTAAGAGATTTTTTGAGTCGAAATATGTGATAAAATACGCTCATATCACTTGGAGGTGCATAATGAAAAACATCAAACGCGTCATAGTTCTAGGGACAGCACTGCTAAGTGTTTCGAGTGCGGTTGGGGTGACCGTGGCCACTCAAACACCCAGTGCTGAGCGCGTCCTAGCTGCGGCGACAACGCCACAAGGGCCAGCAGTGACCGACGGACGGTACGTGACCGTTAAGACGCCAAATGCAGTGTCGTGGAGCAGTTTTAGCTGGCACCAACGCGAAACTGGTACCGCACTCTACCAGCACACCTTCTTAGCCAAAGTGCGCTATCAGCATCAAAATGGGCGCCCCCAGTTTACAATTCAAGTGCAACACCTTAGCGACTAGACCAAAAAGGCCATG
>NZ_AYZJ01000054.1:0-23670 GCF_001436615.1 Lacticaseibacillus camelliae DSM 22697 = JCM 13995 | reverse complement strand
CTAGACCACTATCAAGGATTCGTTATCATCGTTGCACTTGACTTGAAAATTGAGGCTCATTTTATTTTTCCTTTTTCTCGTCAACCAAAATGGTGCCGGCCGGCGGGTTTTGGTCTAGCGCACCAACCACTGGGTGCGGCTGGTAAGGGGCTTCCAGTGCTTTGACGTCTTCTTCGTCCAAATCCACCTGCTGGGCTTTAACCGCCTCGCGCAGGTGGTTTTCCTTGGTGGCACCAACGATTGGAGAGGCAACCCCTTTGGCCCACAGCCAGGCCAGGGCGACTTGACTCATGGCGGCGTGGCGCTTTGCCGCTACGGCTTCGACCTGTTTGATAATGGCCAAGTCGTTTTCTTCCATGTTGTCGTACTTACCCTTAGCCACCTTATCCGTGCGGCTGCGCAGCGTGTCGGTATTCCAGCCAGGATGGCTGAGGTGTCCGGCTGCAAGTGGACTATACGGCATCAGTGAGGCACCCCATTTTTGAGTCAACGGGATCAGGGCCTTTTCGTCCTCGCGGTACAGCAGATTGTAGTGGTTCTCCATGGTCTGAAAAGTGGCCCAGCCATGTTTTTGGGCCATTTGCTGCATGGCGTCGAATTGCTCAGGGTACATCGCGCTGGCGCCGATGGCCCGGACCTTGCCGGCGACGACCAGGTCGTTGAGCGCCGACATGGTTTCTTCAATCGGCGTGTCGTAGTCGAAGCGGTGAATGATGTACAGGTCAAGGTAGTCGGTGCCCAGCCGCTTCAAGCTGCCATCGATTTCGCGATGAATGGCGGCTCTGCTGAGTCGGCCTGGGTTGAAGTAGACCTTGGACGCCAAAACGACCTGGTCGCGAGGCACGTCGTTGTCGCGCAGGGCCTGGCCAAGGTATTCCTCACCAGTTCCTTTCGAGTAGGAGTTTGCAGTATCAAAAAAGTTGAGTCCGAGATTAAGCGCAGTCTTGACCATTTTTGTGGTGGCGGTCTGATCCAGCGTCCAAGCGTGCATGGTGCCGGCTTGACCAAAGCTCATACCGCCAACGCAAAGTCGAGAGACTGAGATGCCTGTTTGACCCAGTTTAATTTGTTTCATAGTTGTGCCCCTTTTCGTAGTGGTGCGTGTCCCTATTACACCACACTGGTGATTAGTTTAATTGAGCTTCCAGTACTTATTCTAACACCGTTTACTTGACTTCTGGCCGGCGCGAGAATGCGCTTGAAATGGCGGATTAATGATTGTGGTGAACACCATTCAAGCAATGGGCGGTAAAAGGTGAAAAGTAAGATTCGATTAGATTACGATGTTGATTTTCTCATCAAAACGATGTACCGTGTATTTAACAAAATAATTCGTCCATAAACCGTTGATGTGGAGATCAAAACTGTTGTGCACGCACAGAGAGCGACCGGAGCTGGGAATGTCGTCGAACGCAGGCAGTCAAATGGACCACTGAGGGACAGGCCAAAAGAACCTGAGCGCAGGTGTCGCGCACTTAGGACTTCAGATAACCAATCACGCGCTCAAGCGAGTGATTGGTTATCCGTGAGTCCGTTGCGGCACCGGCGCTCGCCGTCAAGTCAGCCTGTACGTGAGACATACGTCAGTTGTCGGAAGAGTGTTAGCTCTTCGCTAAGTGGGACGAGGTACGTGTTTTGAGTATCCGTCCAATTAAGGTGGCACCGCGGAAGAATCCGTCCTTAAACAGTAACTAGCTGTTTATGGGCGGATTTTTTGTGTATCTGGTCCAATGGAGGCTACTTTATGGCAATCAAGTTCGCACGTGTAGATGAACGGCTGGTTCACGGTCAGATCATGACCAGCTGGATCAAGCAGTACCCAGTGTCGCATATTTTGATTATCGATGATGCCCTGGCCGCAGACGAGTTTACTTCCTCGGTGCTGGCGATGTCCGCCCCGGCCGATATCACGATCGACATTCAGCCGGTGGCTAAGGCCGCTGAGATGCTTCAGGATGACAGTCAGCCCGACTTCTTTGTCCTGTTCAAAACGCCAGTCGCGGCCGCGGCACTGGTCAAGGCCGGCGCAGCTCTGCCCAGCCTCAACATCGGCAACATGGGCAGTGCACCAGACCGCACGCCGTTGACTCGTCGGGTTTTCGCTAACCAGACCGAACGCGCGGCCATGCATGAGCTGCAACAACTGGGAACCGACGTCTATTTGCAGATGCTGCCGAGTGACCGGCGCGTTGCTTATCAGCAGGAGGTGCGCGCATGAATACCTTCTTTATTGCAGTCATCATCGCGGCCTTGTGCTGGTTGACCAGTTCGGCGCTGCCGATGTGGTCGCGCTGGGCATTTTACTTCGGCGCGCCGCTGGTGGCCGGCCTGATCGACGGTCTGCTGCTGGGGCAGCTGACATACGGCTTGCAGGTTGGCGCAACGATTCAAATGGCGTACATTGGGCTGCTTGCTGTTGGCGGCACACTGCCGAATGAAATGGCCATCGCGGGTTACCTGGGCGTTGCAATGACGATGATGTCTGGTAGTTCCGCGGCCACGGGCCTGGCGATTGCGACACCCCTTGGGCTGCTCGGTGTGCTGTGTCAGAACGCCAAAATGGCGCTGAACCCGATCTGGGTCCACCGCGCTGACACTTATGCGGCGGCTGGGGATGTGCGCGGCGTGCGGCGAATGAACCTGTTTGCGTCGCAGATTGTGCCGTTTATTACGTATTTCATCCCTGCGTTTCTGTGCGTGTACTTCGGCGGTCATTACTTTGCAGCTTTCATGGCAGCACTGCCGGTGCAGATCACCAATATCTTGATGTTGATCGGCAAAATGATGCCGGCGCTGGGCCTAGCGATGCTGATGCAGGTGTTGGCGAAAAAGTCGACCATTCCGTTCATTTTGATTGGGTTCGCGCTTGCCGCTTATTTGAAACTCGACGTGATGGCCATCGCCATTATTGGGACCGGGCTCGCGCTGCTGCACTATTACTACATGCCACAAGGAGGTCAGCACGATGGAACAAACGCCAAAAAAGCTTAGTAAGAAAACGCTGCGGAAGACCTGGTTTGCATGGCAGTCTTGGGGCCAGATCTGCTACAACTACGAGCGGATGATGGGCCTTGGATTTGCCCACGCGATGTCTTATGTGCTGGAGGAGCTGTATCCCAATGACAAGGACAAGCTGGCGGAAGGCCTTACTCGTGAGCTGACGTATTACAATACGGAGAACACTTTTGGCTCCATGATTGCCGGCATTGTCGCGTCGCTCGAAGAGAAAAAAGCCAACGATGATTCCCTCAGCGGCGACATGATCAACAACCTCAAGGCCGCGTTGATGGGGCCGGTTGCCGGCATCGGCGATACCATTACGCAGTCGCTAGTCAAAGTTATCCTGCTGGGAATCGGCATTGATATGGCCAAAAACGGGAGCGCGCTGGGCCCAATTTTATTCGTCGTCCTGTTCTGCGCGTACGCGCTGATTGTCGGTCATATCTGCTTTTACTCGGGCTATCACTTGGGCCAAGCGAGTGTGACGAGTTTGCTCAAAGGCGGCAAGATTGCGCGTGTCACGGATTCGTTAGGTGCGCTGGGGATGATGGTGCTCGGGGCCTTGATTCCCACCACGATTACGGTGGGCACACCACTGAAATTTGCCGTAGGGCAGGTCAAAATCAATATTCAGTCCATTCTCAACAGTATTGTGCCGGACTTGCTGCCAGTGCTGCTGTTCTTGGGACTTTTCTACCTCCTGCGCAAAGGGCAAAAGCCTGTACGGCTGATGGGTCTCATTATTGTCGCGGCAATTGTGCTTTCACTGACCGGGATCCTGAAATAATCCGCAGATTAATGTCTCTGGAAAAAGCTTTGAACGCTCAGATTAGCTGAGGGTTTGAGGCTTTTTTATAACAAATTTCAAAATACTATGCATGCGCATATAAAAGTGGTACACTACTTTTGCTTTAGGATTGTATTGGTAGTTTGGTCCTAACTGAGGACCTGCACCAATTAATGTGAGCTGAAAAAAGTATAAACAGAGTGAAAGGGTCAGACCATTTGAGGCTGACCACTAAGGAGACAGATAAATGACAAAAACAATCATTATTACCGGTGCTAATTCTGGGCTGGGCTTTGAAACCACTAAGCAAATTGCTGAACAGGGGAGTGATTATCACCTGATCATGGCTTGCCGCAACATGGCGAAAGCGAGTGCGGCCCGCGAAGAGATTCTCAAGACTGCGCCAGAAGCTAACCTGACATGTCTTGAATTGGACACTTCTTCGCTTGCTAAAGTTCGGGCCTTTGTCGGGGCGTTCAAGGCGCTCGGTGAGCCGCTTTACGGCCTGGTTTGCAACGCTGGCATTGCCGGTCGCACGGCGAGTGAAACTGCTGACGGGTTCAACAATATTTTCGAGACCAATTACCTCGGCCACTTTTTGCTGGTGCAGTTGCTGCTGCCGCTGATGCAAGATGACAGTCGCGTTGTGACGGTCAGCAGTGAGCGCCACGATACTCCACTCAGGGGTGTTGATTGGCCAGGTGTCGAGGCATTGGCTTACCCTGGCCGGGATGCTGCGGCGGATCAGCGGAGTTATCTATACTCCAAGCTGTGCGCGGTCCTGTTCACCTACGAGTTGGATCGCCGTCTGACTGCTGCAGGCAAACACATCGTGGTGAACACGGTTAATCCAGGTCTCATGATCGAGACGGGGTTGTCCAAGAATAAAGCACGCTTCACGCCGGAAATGATGGCGCAGGTGGCGGACTTACTCAGCACCGCGAAGGACTCGGGGACTATGATCAAAAATCTGATGGTGGATGACAAGTTCGCTGAGGGTCCGGCACGGTATTTTGACCGCAGCAGTGACAAGCCGGTGCGGTCATCGGAAATGTCTTATGATCAGCAGATTCAAGATGAGCTTTGGAATTTCAGCATGAAGGCTGTGGGTTTAGCCCAGTAGTGTCAGAACATTGCGCCAATTAAAATATCCTCCTTGCCAATGGCCTTGACGTCGCTGACGAGGAGGATATTTTTCCGTCAGCCAAAAGGTCTTGTAGTACCCACTTTGGTGCCATAGGTGCTGGTCCGAAAGTCATCTAAAATTATTTTGAAGAAACACTATGCGTGCGCATATAAATGTGCTATACTCATTTTGCGTTGAGAATTAGCTACTTTTGGTAAGTAAATTGTCAAAGCGCTAAGGCCGGGTATTAACCGGTCAAATTTTTAGCCAATACTATGCGTACGCATATAAATCAAATCTGGCGGACTAAGCTAGATTGCCTACCATCGCGATTATTTTAGGAGGAATCAAGTTGAAACTTGTTACCGTTGAAGAGCATTATGATACAGATCGGAACATCAAGGAATTCAATCAGTACTCAGAAGTGAAGAACAACAATCCGCGCCAAGATCAGCTGCGCCCGGACCTCGTTGACTTCAGTAACAAGGTTGCTTACATGGATAAGTACGGGATCGATTTTCAGGTGATTTCCGATGCCGGCAATTCACCACAGGTCCTGCCCGATCAATACGCCGTTGATGGCGCGCACGCCCAAAACGAAACACTAGCCGAAAACATCAGCAAGTATCCGGATCGCTTTGCCGGCTTGGCAACCTTGCCAGCTAATACACCAGACGAAGCCGCTAAGGAGCTTGATTATGCGGTCACTAAATTGGGCTTGAAAGGCGGCATCATTTCCGGCAGCGTGAACGGCCAGTTCCTGGATGATCCGAAGTTTGAGCCAATCTTCGCGGCTGCTGACAAGCTGGGCACGACACTTTATCTTCACCCAGGCGTCATCAGCAACGATCAAAAGGCGATGCTGTACGACAGCAAGGCCTACAACGCATTAGGGGCCACGATGATGGCCGGGGCAATGTGGGGCTGGCACATGGAGCAGGGCATTCAGATGCTTAGGATCATCACGTCCGGCATCATGGAGAAGTACCCGCACTTCAAGATTGCTTCCGGTCACTGGGGTGAATTTGTCCCAATGTTCCCGGAACGGATCGATGGCTTCAGCCCAATTATCACTGATCTGCCGCTGAAGTTCTCGGACTACTACAAGCGTCAGGTTTACCTGTCACCATCCGGCATGTTCACTGCGCCGCAAATGCAGTTGGTCCTCACTGAGATGGGTGCCGATCACATCATGTGGTCCGAGGATTTTCCTTATGTTCAGTCCGGTAATGAAGTCCGTCAGTTCCTTGAACAAGCTGACATCACAGATGCGCAACGTGAAGCAATTGCCCACGGTACTGCTGAGACCGTCTTTGACCTTAAATAACGCAACTTCACACAATTAAAGGAGAACACACTTATGAAAATTGGAATTATCGGTGCCACTGGTCACGTTGGCCAGGCCATCATGAAAGAAGCAATTAACCGCGGCGACCAAGTCACGGCTATCGTTCGCAATGCCCAAAAGGCGAAGACCCTTTTCGATGATCAAGCGACCATTCTGGAAAAAGACGCCATGGCGCTGACACACAACGACTTATCAGACTTGGATGTGGTCGTTGACGCGTTTGCTTCGTCAACTCCTTACGAGCATGTCGACTTAGCGACGCGGTTGATCAGTTTCTTCCGCGAAGACAAAACGACCCAGTTGTTTTTTGTGATTGGTGCTTCCACACTGATCAAAGACGATGGCAGCACCCTGCTGGCGGATACGCAAAAGCGGTTTGCCGGCGAACCTTGGCTGGATGGAATGATCGAGCAAAATCGCGAGTTTGAATTTCTGAAGTTGGTTGACGATGTGCACTGGACTGCCATCACGCCATCCACCGATTTTACGGATGGACCGAAGACGGCCTATCGAATCGGCGGCAGCCACATCATCCAGAGTGCTGCAGGAAAAGAAGAAATTTCAGTGGCAAACTTCGCCGCTGCTTTGCTGGACGAAAGCGAGCAGCCAAAGCATACACGGGAACAATTCTCCGTAGTCGACGCCTAGAGAGGCCTTTGATGATGCGTGATAAAAACGATCAGACCATCATGAAACAATTACATGTCGCGTCCAATATTGCCCTTCGCGTGCTTGAACGGCGATTAAAACCGCTTGGCGTCAATAGCAGCCAGTATTTCTTCGTGTTGAAATTGCATGATGATCCTGGTGTCACCCAAGATCAACTGGTGCGGGAAGACAGCCGGCACCAAAGTAATGTCAACCGGGAAATTTCCCGGCTAGTCGACTTAGGCTTTGTCGATAAGCGTCAGTCCACAACGGATGGCCGGCGCTACCAGCTTTGGCTCACCGAAGCTGGTGAAGACTTGTATCCGAAAGTGAAGGCGGCGCTTGATGCCCAAGAGAAAGTCCTCAGTGAGTGCCTGACAGCCGCTGATGGACGCGTGACTCAGGCAGATTTCTTGGCCGTTTTACATCGAATCACACAGCTTGATTCAAAATAGACCCTTAACTTAGAAAGCAGGAATGTCATGCCAGCATTAACGCTTAATCAGCACACTTATCCAGATCTGATTATTCCAGATGGTTATCAGATCGTCGTTGAAAAATTAGTTCCACGCAACGGCAAGCAGGTTCACCTGCGTCGTTATCAGCCGGCCAGTTTGCCAAAAGAAGCGCTCAACCGTGAACACGTCACCGTGATTTATGGTGACGATGGCTACTTGTATTCCTACAACGCGTTGACTCAACCACTGACTGGTAAGTTACCCAGTGAGGATCAGGCTTTTGCCAAAGCTGAACAGATTTGGCAGGAAGTCGATCCCGCTTATCGCGAGCAGCTTGAAGAACTGCGCAGCTTGACCGGTCAGACGCGGACCTACGTTAATGCCCAAGGCCAGACGGTGACGATCCCGCTGGAATGGGCGAAGTATGCCAACATGGTCGATGACGGCAGTTACGAATGGATCGGCCTCGGCCCAAACGGGGTCGTTCTCGAGTTTGAACGCCAGAGTTACTGGGACTTCTCTGCTAATCGGCAGAAAACTGAGATGTGGAATGGCGATGACTGGATCCTTGCCCGGCGCGGGCTGGGTCCACAGCTGCCGGCGCCGCTTCCAGTGGCTTAAGACCCTAGCGCACAGAATCAAAATCCAGTCGATAAGCGGCTGGATTTTTTTGCCTGCGCTCATGATGCTCACCGGGGTTGTAAGGGCAGTCAGCCTCTGATGGTTTGATTTAAACTAAATAAACAATTAGTATTAAGAACGTTGAACCAGTTGGAAGATCTGGAAGCGATGGGGAATCAAATGAGTAAAACTAGTCAGAATTCGCACGCGATGGTTGTGCCACTAATGATTGCGGCCTTTCTATCGTCATTGGGCCAAAGCCTGATGACTGCCAGTGTGCCGCAGATTTCGCAGGCGTTTAACATTAGTGAGGCGCAAGGCGAGTGGCTGACGATGGGCTACATTTTAATTTTGGGTATCGTCTCTGCATTCACGGCTTTTTTGATCAACCGTATCCCGACTCGCCCCTTATTCCTGACGACGATGTGTCTGTTCACAGTTGGCATTGTGATCTCGCTGGTCGCCCCGAGTTTTCCGCTGCTACTGGTTGGCCGCTTGATTCAAGGGGTTGGCGCCGGCGTGATGCTGCCGTTGACGCAGGTCGTCCTGATGAACAGCTATCCCAGCAGTCAGCAAGGCGCGGCTTTTGCGGTGATGGGCATCGTGCTGGCATTTGCGCCGGCGATTGGGCCCACGATTGCCGGAGTGCTAAGTGATCACTTTGGTTTTCGGTCAATCTTTATCCTGATGTTGGTGATTGGTCTGGTTGCGCTACTAATGGGCGTGAGAATGGTGCACAACGTCGGTAAAACGACGACTGAAAGTTTGGACGTCATCTCGGCCATCCTGTATTCAATCGGCTTTGCGGTCCTCATGATTGGGGTGTCAGAGACCCAAGTGGTTGAGATGCTGATTGGGCTAGTTCTGTTAGTCGTCTTCGGTATCCGTCAGTTTCGAGTGCCGTCGCCATTTTTACAGTTGCGAGTGTTTAAAAGTCGGCGCTTCACTGTGACCATGACATTGATTGTCGTGGGCTATGCGGTCAACATGACCGACGTGATGCTGGTGCCGCTGATGCTGCAATCGGCGCTGGGTTATTCGGCCACGATTGCCGGGCTGGCGATGTTGCCCGGGGCGTTGTGCAACTTGGTTGCGAATCCACTGGGTGGGTGGCTGCTTGATCATAAAGGCGCACGCGTGGTCGGTATTCTGGGCACTGCCAGCGTTGCGCTTGGTGCCAGCGGCTTGGCCTTCGTCCTGCATGCGAACAGTCCGCTTTGGTTAGCAGCAGTGGGTTACATTTTGCTTAGTTTTGGGATGTCCTTGATCATGACGCCACTGGTACCATACGCGGTCAGTGAGCTGTCGGTGAAGGAAATGAGTCACGGCAACGCAATCATTGTGTCTGGCCGGCAGATGCTGGGGACGATTGTTGGCACTGCCTTAGTCGCCGTCACGGCTCAGGTGTCACCGGGTAAGGAAACCACAATTGCCGGAATCAACGTGGCCTACGCTATTTTGATGGTGATCGCGCTGCTTGGACTGGCGATTGCGGTAACGCTGTTGAAAAATCAGCGGATGGATGAAGAAGCGCTTTGATTGCCGCCGAAAATGCGCTTGCTTTTGCACATGAAAGTCATCAGGATTGAGATATGCGAACAATAGACGAAGAAAAAAAAGCCCGGGTCACGCGCGCCGTGTTGGCGCTGGTGAGCAGCGAAGGCATCCAGGGGCTGACCTTCAGTAAAATTGCGGCTCAGGCTGGGGTCAGTTCCGGCACGCCGTTTGTGTATTACCGAGACAAGGCGGACATGCTGGCCAAAATCTACGTGGCGGTCAAGGATGAGATCAATGCGGGCCTGGCAGTGGCAATCACGAAAGGTCAGACCATTCAAGCTCAGCTGCGGCTCGCGGCATTGTACATGGCCAAGATGGCATTAAAGTACCCGCTGGAGTGGCAATACATTGAGGCGGTTGAATCCAACCCTGGGGCAGTGTCGGATCAAGCACGCGCGCAGTTCAGACAAGTGGTCACGCCGCTGCGGCAGCTCTATGCACAGGCGATTGCTGCGGATCTCTTAGTGACTGCTGATCCTGACGATATTCACGTCCTGCTGTTTGCCCCGATGAAGGCGCTGCTCACGCGCAAGCAGGTCAATCACCAGACTGTGACCTTGGCTGATTTGCAGACTATCATTGACCTTTCTTTAGCTGGGTTGATTAAAAGTTAGACGGATACGGCCGCTCAATCACACGAAAAATTGAGCGGGCTTTTCGTTTTTGTGTGACGGCCCAGCTGTTCCTTCGCGCGTGGCGTTATAATCGAGAAAAGCGGGGGAACGAATCCAGAGTGGTTGGAGGATTTTAGATGCAACATCAAAAACGGTGGCTGACGCTTTCTGCAGTATGCGTGGCGGTTCTTGCGGTGATTGGCTGGTACGCCTATGGGCAGCGTCAGCGCGGGTTGATCGACGGGACTAGCACCACTGCAGCATTGACCTCGCAGAAGCAATTTTACCAGCAGTTCACGAAGCAGTACCCAGCCTTAAAGCCGGCGCTTGATCACGATGCTAAACCGGATACGTATGTGATTCCAGGACTGGGGCAAACCAAGTCATTGACGACAGGTGTCAAGGGCCAAGTCGGAATCAGCAAAACGATGGATCCGCAGGGCCTCACGGTGACGCCAAAATATGTCGTGATTTCGGCGTACAGTCGCGACAATCAGTATGATTCGGTGCTGTATTTTCTAAGTAAACGGTCCGGCCGCTTTGTGAAGCAGATGGTCCTGCCCAATGCTTCTCACGTCGGCGGCTTGGCCTACGACCCAGTCAGCAAGCGGCTGTGGGTGACGACTGAAACGGCGCAGAATACTGCGTCTCTTTCGGCATATGACGCAAAGACCTGGCAGCAAGCTAACTTTGCTCACGGCCATCACGCCAGTCAGTTTGACCAAGTCGTGTCGTTAAATCGGGTCAAGCGCGCCTCGTTTCTGACTTACCACAACAACGCGCTGTACGTTGGGTTCTTCGACCAAAGCACCCAAGGCAGTTTTGTGGCGCTGCCACTGACTGAACAGGGCATGCCTGATGTTGCCAATCGCCGCCGAGTCGAGCTGCGCGGTGCCAACCACCCAGGCAGTTATACGACGAGCAAGCGACTGCAGGGCGTCACGTTCTATCACGGCGAGATTTTATTTTCGCAGTCCTTTGGTCCCAATTCGTCCAGCATTCTGGCGTTTGATAACGATGGCCAGCGGACTTGGCTGGATTTCGACGGGGATGACACGCTGAAAACAGTGAAACTGCCGCCGTATCTGGAACAGATTTACGCGGATGGCGAGGATCTTTACGTGTTGTTTGAATCCGGCTCGGCGCGCTATCGTAAGGCCAAGTTGGGCTTGCACGCGGACCGCGTGGTGAAGCTGGATCTAGGCAACTTGATGAAGTAGCATTGGTGATACGCCAAAAGCCGGCTCAATTTCAAACACATTGAGTCGGCTTTTAAAGACCTGGCGGTTATTTTGCCCAAAGGCGAGGGATGAGTTGAAATATCGAATTCATTCCGAGACTGTAAGCCAATATTGTCCAGGGTTTACACAAAACAATAATGGTCACAAATTTTTTCAGCGACATTTTGGTCAGACCGGCCAGCATGCAGAGCAGGTCGTCTGGTACAACAGGCAGGAGAATCGCAATCGTGAACATGCGGTCAAAATTGCCTCCATTTAGGTAATGCTGGGATTTGGCGAGCGTTTTGGCAGGGACCAGATCTTCAAGAAAGCTTTTTCCAAAGCGGCGGACAAGACTGAACGCGGCGATCGAACCGAGACCGATGCCAACGTAATTATAGATAAAGCCCCAAACCGGTCCGAAAATGGCGACGGCAGCGATCGTGGATAGGCCGCCGGGAATAATGGGGAAAAAGACTTGGATGATTTGTAACCCAACAAACAGAGTCGGAGCCCAGAAGCCGGCCTGCTGCACGGTAGCCTGAATCGCCGCCAGAGAAGTCAGCCGATTGGTGCGCAAAGCAATCAAGGTCAGCACCAGCATAGCCATTAAGCCCAAAGCTTGGGCCAGTCGAAGCATTTTACGCGAGCGCGCCATCTGAGCCCTCCTTTCGCGAGCCTGAGTTTAGGAGAAGATGTGCTTGCTGAACACGTAGTTCAGGCCAATCACGACGACTTGATCAATGATTTTGACGATAATCGGTGAGCCGTGAAGAAGCGTCAAGCCAACAAACAAGATAGCGGTGTCGGCCAAAAGTGAGGCCCCACGCAGGCTGAAGAAGCTGACTGCCTCTTTGAACACGGTGCGTGGCGTCATGTCAGCAGAGGCAAAGACGACTTTTTTATTAGCAACAAAGGCGAACAGCACGCTGAGCACCCATGCCGCGATGTTGGCCCAGAACCAGGCGATGCCCAGATGCGTGAGCCCAAAGAACAGCACGATGTTGATCAGCGTGGTGAGGCCGCCGACGATGAGGTATCGTAAGGCCTCGCCGTACCTGACGTATAGCGTTGAAATCCGTTTATCCATGATACGACCTCCTAGAGGAATGGAGCAGACTCGTGTAGATGAGAGATGCCGTCTTGTGTTTGGTTCCGTTGATGACCAATGGTGAAGCACTCAGACGATAGCGGTAGGTGCGAACAACATCAACGGCTTGGTGCATGCGACTGCGGTTTTGCACGGTAATTTGATAGCGACCGCGGTCAAGGTTGTGATGCAGCCGATAAACCGAGCGCGCATCGGTGAGATGATAAGTTTTGCCGCTGGTTAGCTGGGTAAGTGTAACAGCGACCATTGACTGGGCGTGAATCTGGACAGAAAAATAATCCGCTGGGCCATTCAAAGTCACTTTCTCAGTCATTAGAGTCCCCGGTTTGATCTGGGTCGGCTTCGCGTGGTACTGCTCAGACAGCTGACTGCGCTGAGCTGCCACCACCGCCGTTTGCGGCTGGATGGTGCCCACAAGGTGACTCAAGCCGAGCATACTGGCTAACGTCAAGACAAGGACAGTTGGCGGTAGCCACGCCGGGCGGTTGACGGCGGATTTCGACTTGACCGGAAGGGGGACACTGGCCAAGACAAACAGGGTCAAGGGCAGAATAATTTGGCCGTAACGGGCTTCGGTTTCCCAAAGCAGCGTGTGGAAAGCGAGGTAACCCAGTGCCGTGATCAGGGCAAGCATTCCAGCAACCTCACTGCCTTTTTGCCAATCCGGCTGCCATCCGAGCAGCCGCATGATCAGGGTCAACCATAGGGTCAAGGTCGCCGCCGTGTAGCCGACTGCGGTGAGCACCTGAAGCGTCTGTGCATGTTGCTGGTACCAAGTCGGTGCGGCGCGAAAACCGCCGTTGTACCAATTCCCAATGTGCTGAACGTTCAAGAGGATACCCAGCTTGGTCACCCACAGTTTGACGAGCCCCAAGGGTCCAAGGTGAGCAACGCGCTTATTGATTGACGTGAGGTCGTGGCGCTGCCGGGCCGCTTGGCTTGGCAATTGGATAGCCACCTTTGCGTCGTGTTTAGAATACATGCCGTTACTTTTGGCGTTGACGCCCATTAACAGCCAGTTCGTGGTGGGGAAAGCAAATTCTGTCTTTGGAGTGTAATGACTGACCGCATCGATGCCCTTATTGGCTGGGACACTTAGCCCAAAACCGACTACGACGAGGACCATCGGCAGCCATAATTTCAGCGGTTTTAGCAAATGCCGATGATGCAGGATCAGGGCGATAATTGCGAGCGCCGGGATCAGCACAATGAGATTTGGTTTGATCAGTGCACCCAGTACAACGGCGACAGTCAGTCCAATGCCTGCTCGCACCTGCTGAGCAGGCGTGTTACTTGGCCATTGCCAGAAAATACGTATGATGATCAGCAGAAGCAACATCGACGGCAGATCGGAATAAAAAACCTGCAGAAAGTAGGTATAAGCGAAGGGCGTGCAGGCGAGAAAGGCAAAACTGCCCAGCAGCAGGCTGTTGCGGTGGCTGAGCTGCCACACTGTGCGTAGTGCGAGCACAATGAAACAGTCAAGCAGCAAGAGGCTTAGAAGATGCACGGCGCCGTTTGTGGTCAGTCCAATCAGATTGTTTAGCCGCAGCCACATAGATAATAGGTAGGCCAATGGCACGTTGTTGGCATAGCGCCAGAAGTATGTGATGTGCCACGTCAGGTGACCAGCCGCCAATTGATCGGCTTGCGAAAGGAGCCGGTAAGGGTCGTGGTAAACCGTGACCGGCATACTTTTGAGGACCACCAGCTGACCGATCACCATGAGCACCAGACCAATTCCGACGCCCCAGATCACCTTTTTCGCAGCAAGACGGTTGAGTTGCGGTCCAATTAAACGTGAAGAGGCAAAGAGGAGCACAGCCGTAACAAGCACCGCGAGCCCTGCGCCTGAGACCAAGTTGCTGATGAGGCCAACAAGCAAGCAGCCGATGAGAATCAAAGGCAAAACAGCCGGTTTATATTTTCGTGTCATCAGGATCACCTAATTCAGTTTGGCTTGGATCGTGTAGCGTGGCCGTTCCTTGACTTCATTCATCAGCTTGCCGATGTACTCACCAATCACGCCGAGGCTGATCATTTGCACGCCGCCGATGAACCACAGCGAAACCATCAGCGAGGACCAACCATGAACGGTGAGCCCGAGCATTTTCATGATGACTGCGTACGCCATCATGGCGATGGCCAGCAAAGTGGCGGCGGTCCCGAGAATCAGGATGAGCCGCACTGGCGCGATGGTCAGGCTGGTGATGCCATCCCAGGCAAAAGCAAGCATCTTTTTGAGCGGATACTTGGATTCACCGGCCATGCGCGGGGTGCGCTTGTAGTAAACGGCGTCGGTTTTGTACCCGAGCTTGGGAATGATACCGCGGATGAACATGTTGCGCTCCGGATAGCTGAGAAAAGTCTCCACCGCGCGCTTGGACATGAGCCGAAAATCGGCGTGGTTCGGCACTAACTCGACACCGAGTAGCTTGAGGATTTTGTAATAGCCCTGCGCCGTGGTGCGCTTAAACCAGCTGTCGGTGTCGCGATTGTTGCGAACGCCATACACAATGTCAGCGCCGTCGGCATATTTATCGACCATTTCGCTAATTTTATCCGGATCATCTTGCAAATCGGCATCGATGGTCACAATCATGTCCGCAGTTTTAATCGCCTCTGCCATGCCGGCAATCAGTGCCGACTGATGGCCAAAATTGCGGGAGAAGCGCAGTCCGCGCACGCGCGAGTGCGCTTGGTGAAGCTGGTTGATGATCTCCCAGGTGCGATCAGTTGAGCCATCGTCGACAATGAGGATATCTGCCCGCTGGCCCATCACATTCCGTTCAGCGATTTTTTCTTCGATACTGAGCAAGCGCTGAATTGAGGAGGGTAAGACTTCTTCTTCATTGTAAGCAGGAACAACGATCGTTAATTTTTGTGTGTCCATAATGTTTGAATCCTTTCTGGAATCCACCGCCGCAGCGCGTCTTGAACGGCCGCAGCAAATGGGGTGATGATCAACCAGTAGCCGGTCGCCAGCAGCACGCTGGCAACGACATCGGTGGCAAAGTGATCACGCAGGTAAACGCGTGACGCGGCGACCAGGCCGATCCAGATCATACCGGCGAGCACCGCCACTAACTTAGTCTCCTGGTCATGAAGCAGTGGCAGCCCAAGCATCAGCAGGGTGAAGACGAACAGCACGGTGCAAAAGGTGTGGCCGCTGGGGAAACTGTAGCCGGTGTCCGGAACCAGTTGGTGCAATGGTCTTGCGCGTGCAACCAACTGCTTGATGATCTCAGCAATTGCGGAGCCAAACAGCTGAATGCCGAAGGCCCACAGTGCGGTGATGAGATCCCGTTTGATCCATAAGAAGAGGCATAGCACTGCCGTCAGCCCAATCACCGTAGCAGGACTGCCAAGCGTGCCGACGAGTTTAAAAATGCCGGTGTTCAGTGGACTTTCCGCACTGGCGAAAAAGCCGCTCACTGCGCGATCAAAGCCGCGGACCCATGGCGCATGATCGGCAACGCCCCACGCGAGACCGGCAAAGAGCAGGAGTAGGAATAACCCACTGGCGACGAATGTTTTGACTTTACTATTCAATGGGTTCACCTCGGCGATTGCACAGGCCCATAATTGCAGCGGGGAGCAACGAAATGGCGATAATTGCAAGCATGATCAATTCAAAGTGGGCTTTCACGACTGCGATGTTGCCGAAAAAGTAACCACTACCCAGCGCCACCAACACCCAGCTCAGGCCACCCAGCACGTTGTAAAGGGCAAAGTCGCGGTAGCGCATTTTGCTGATGCCGGCGGTAAAGGGGATGAAGGTGCGAATGATTGGGACGAACCGACCAAGAAAAATGGCCGGCTTGCCGTGCTTTTTGAAAAAGCGTTGGGACCGCTTGATGTAATTCGGCTTGATCAGCCGGCTGAGTTTCTGACTTTGCATCAGGTAGTTGCCGAAGTGTTCCCCGATTTCAAAATTCAGCGCGTCGCCGGCGATGGCGGCGATGCTGAGCAGGCCGATCAGCAGCCAGATGTTGAGACCCTGATTGTTGAGGGCGGCCAGCGAGCCACACAGGAACAGCAGGGAGTCCCCAGGCAGGAAGGGGAGAATCACGACGCCGGTTTCGATAAAAATCAGGCCGAAGAGCCCGATGTAAATTAGGTTACCGAATTGGCTGATCCATTGCGGTAAGAGCTGACTGAGGTTGGGTATTAAGCTTAATAGTAAGACTGACATGCGGAATCCCCTTTACTTTGTCATTTGCTGATGGTTCCAGCTTATTTCACCAAGGGCGCGCCTCCCACTCATGAAAACTAAAGCCAAACTCAAAATTTTTCAGGTGGGGCGGCGAAACGCCTAGATTTCAGGCCCATTTTCTGAAAAAAATTAAGATAAAGCCTGTCACAGCCGAAAAAACGTCCTGCAAATTTTTTTGCAGGACGTTTCATGTGCTATTTAGTTGGGAAAGTAAGCGTGAAAATCGTGCCGTGTGGTTGGTTGTCGGCCACGGTCAGCACGCAGTTGGTCAGCTTTGCCATTTGCGTGGCGATTGCCAGACCTAAGCCGGTGCCAAACACGGTGCCGCGCACGTCTGCGCTGCGGTAGAACCGCTCAAAAATGTGCTGCTTATCCTCATCGCTGATGCCGCTGCCTTGGTCCTTGACTGCGATGACTGGCGCACCAGCAGACACGTTAAGCGTCACGTCGATCTGACTGTCGGCAGGTGAGTACTTGGCCGCGTTTGTGACCAGATTGCTGATGATTTGTTCCAGCGCACTTTCGTTGCCGATGACGTGGACGTCATCGGCGATGTCTGCCTTCACCTCTTGACTAATGGTGCCAGTCAGTTTTTGCATGATGGTTTGTAGCGATTCGCTCAGGTTCATTTCTGTTAGGTCAAGGGCGAGGCGGTCGGCTCGGGAAAGTTGCAGCAACTCATCAATCAGCTGCTGCATTTGCCGCGATTCCTCAGTGATGTACTTCACGGATTTGCCGACGATTTCCGGGTGTGCCTCGCCGTGGCGCTCGATCAACTGGGCGTGGCTGCGAATCGTGGCGATTGGGGTCCGCAGTTCGTGGGCCGCGTTCATCACAAACAGTTTTTGTTGCTGCTGCCGCTCGTCCAGCAGACTCAGCAGTTCGTTGAAGTTGGTGGCGAGTTCAGTCACTTCCGTCGGCTGCGCCGGCACCGGCAGCTTCATTTCACCAGGTTCCTTGGCTGAAGCGATGACTTTGGTGGTGCGTGAGAGACCCGTCAGCGGATCCGTCAGGCGCTTGGTCAGCCGCCGGATGTAAAACGGCGTGATGAGCAACGTCAGCGCCAGCAGCAAGACCGTCACCTGAATGACTCGGACCAGGACCGCCAACTGGGGGTCCATGTTTTGCCACAGCGTGTAGTAAATTCCGCGGGCATGGGCGGTCCGGTGATACAAGATCCCTAGTCCTGGCCGAAGATAGGTATTCGTCAGCAAGGGAATTTTGATTGGTGCGACTTTGAGCATTTTCTCTGTCTGAGGAGACAGGTACTGCTTTCTTTTTGCATCCTTGCGCTCATTGTGGACGACAACGTAGCTTTGACTCGTGTCGATGGTACTGTTGCGTCGCCAATTCTCCCAGTCGTCATCACCGTCGATATCAGTCTTTTTGAGACTGCTGGTAATGTGAGAAGTGGTGGCACTGACTTCTTCCAGCATCTGGTGACCCACCGCCAGCACAATCGCGACGCCTAAGAGAATTGTCACCGCGATGATCAGCTTCATCAGGCTGCGCAGCATGATGGCGGCGCTGGACTGATTGCGTTTTTTCATGTGAGTCACTCCTTGGCGACTTGGGCCGAGAGCATGTAGCCGACGCCGCGGACCGTGTGGATCAGTTTCTCCTCGTTGGGGTTGCTGTCGATTTTACTGCGCAAGTTGCGGACATACACGTCCAAAATATTTGGCTGACCATCAAAGTCGACGCCCCAAACGGTATCTAGGAGTTTCTCACGGGAGCAGGGCTCATTTTGCTTGGAGATCAGGGCCACCAGCAGCTCGTATTCGCGCTGCGTCAGCTGAATGATTTTGTCGCCGCGGGTAACGCGCTTCGCATCGGTGTCCACGACCAGATTGCTGACCGTGTATGTGGTGGCTGAATTGACCGCGGGCTGGCTATGTCTGAGCGCAACCTCGACTCGCGCAATCAGCTCTTCCATCTCAAACGGTTTGGTGATGTAATCATCGGCGCCGCCGGTCAGCCCGGCCACCTTATCGCCAATGTAGTCCCGCGCAGTCAGCATGATGATTGGAATCTGGCTTGTCTTGCGAATGCGGCGCAGCACACTGAACCCATCCAGGTGCGGCAGCATCCAATCCAGAATGATCAGGTTCACTTGGGCCTCGTTAGCGTGAAACAGATCCAGTGCCTCGAGGCCGTCTTTGGCCCAGATCACGTTATAGTCCTCTAGTTCAAATTCAGTGGTCAAGGAATCGGCCAGGGCGGCCTCGTCTTCAACTAAAAGTATGGTTGTTTTCAAAAAGCTTTCCTCCAACCGGGGTGTTGTCTTTTTATCAATTTCCGGCGTTATATCAGCAGTTTGTATATTCTAGTTTAAGCCAGTTTATTTCAAATTACCCTGTAGGAATACTAAATCAATTCTAAAGAATCTTCAGAATACCCGACAGAGGCTATATGGGAAGAGTCGGTTTAAAGACGGTCGGCTAATCTGTGCCATTGTGAAGGACCATTGAACTAAGGTCAGGGTTAGAGATGGCGATGGCTCAAATGTATGAATATTCGTGAATATTCCGGTATCAGAATGGTAAATTTTTTGTTCACACAAATATTTTATGGAAATCGCATAAAACGTATCCATACGTAGGAATACTGTTAAATAGGCGCTTTGGTCCTTAAAGCTTTTCCAAAAATATAAAAGTTTTTTTGCCTAATTGATTTAACCCCTGAGTATTCTAATGCTATACTCTTCACAACGTTAGGTTTGTATACCCGGCTAAGCTTTTCTTGGCTCGGTGTTTTACTTAATTTGAGGAGGAGTGTTATGAAATCACGACCAAAAAATAGTCCTTTAGTGGGACGCTCAGATCCTGTCGCAAAAGACTATAAGATGTACAAGGCCGGTAAGTTCTGGCGTTTTGCCTTCACTATGTTTGCGGGGACAGTCATCGGCGGCAGCATGATGACTTTGCCGAATTTGTTGCCGGATTCTGGCATTCATGTCGTCAAAGCAGCGGCTGGGGATCCGTTGAGTGAAACTCGAAACTCCGATGTGTACAATACGATTAATGGGAAAAAAGTCTATGCCACAATCACCGTATCAGGGACTGATGATGGTAATGGGCATTTGGCTGTTAATAAGCCGATTGAACTGACGGTCGATGGCTTACCCAAAGCAATCTATCTTGAACCTGTCACCTTGGCAAATACCACAACTGGGACCAAGTCGGATCCAGTGGAACTTAATATTGGCCAAGTTGGGCAAACTGGCGGCTTCTTTGGGTTTGGTGCGAGCAAAACAGTTAGCGGCGCTGGTGTCTTAACCTATACGTTTGATGCAGCAACGGTTGAAAAATTGTTTGGGGAGAGCGGGGGACATGTGGCAGTCTATGTTCAACCACTTTCTCCTAACGCAACTGAACTGCAAGACATTGAGATTTCCAACGATGATGGGGAAATTCTTACGCCCCCGGATAAGGGGGGGGACCGGTGGCGGTGACAATCCAAACGAAACCAATACTGCCAAGCCTTTCCCAGTGACTTACAAGTATCTTGACGAAAACGGTACGGAGATTCCCAACTCTGCCCAAACTGTCGATGTTCCAGCAGACGGCACAATTGACTTTTCTCCATTAAAGCCACCTGCTGGTTATACTTTTGATCCAACACTGACCAAGGTCGACGTTGGCTCTTCAGCCGTTGCTGATTCGCTTCAAAGCATCATCAGTGGTGCCAAAGATTTTGACAGTCTGAACTCTTCTTTAGCAACTTTGGCACACCCAAGTCAGTTTATTGATTACGGGAGTAACGAGCTGACTATCACGTATCAAGGCAAGAAAATCGACACTACCCACATGGTGTCATTTAAATTGGTTGATCAGGATGGTAATCCTGTTAAGAATACCAATAACGTATCAACTTTCCAGGTTGCCAAGTATCCTTACTCCACGGGAACCACGATTACTACCTCGGGGCTGAATTTCAATGTGCCTGGCTACACAATGCGGCCTAATGATGCGACTAAGAAGTATACTGTAACAAGCACACCTGGTGACCAAGTTATCACGGTCATTTATGACAAGGACAAGACGGGCACAGTGACGGTTAACTTGGTCGATCAGGCGACCGGCGAGTTAGTCGATGCTGGCACGAAGAAGAACACCTACTCTTACCAAGGTAAAGTTGGTGAAGCGGTTGATTTTGCTAAGATGGGGATTGATAAAGACATCTCCGGCTATACGTTGGTGAGTGACGGTACAACTGCCCAGGCGACGATTGCTGAAGACAACAAACCGGTTCTGATTACCTACAAGAAGGATGAGAAGGGTACAGTGACCGTCAACCTAGTTGATCAGGCAACTGGAGAGCTGGTCAACGCCGGGACTAAGAAGAATACGTACTCGTATGAAGGAAAAGTTGGCGAAGCGGTTGATTTTTCCAAAATGGGGATTGATAAAGACATTTCTGGCTATACTCTGGTGAGTGATGGCACAACTGCCCAGACGACGATTGCGGAAGACAACAAACCGGTTCTAATCACCTACAAGAAGGATGAATATAAGGGTACGGTGACCGTTAAACTAGTTGATCAGGCAACTGGAGAGTTGGTCAACGCCGGGACTAAGAAGAATACGTACTCGTATGAAGGAAAAATTGGCGAAGCGGTTGATTTTTCCAAGATGGGGATTGATAAAGACATTTCTGGCTATACTCTGGTGAGTGATGGCACAACTGTCCAGATGACGATTGCGGAAGACAACAAGCCGGTTCTCATCACCTACAAGAAAAAGGATGAGGGGCCGAAAATCTATACGCCTGATCATCCTGGGTCACTCAACAATGGCGATCCTAACGGGAGCCTTGCGAGGTATCTCAACGGGGTTATTACTGAGAAGATTGACTACACAGGTGATGTGACAGGTTTGCCTGCTGATAAAACTGTGGCCTCAGTAAAAATTTATCGTACAGCCACTGCGACTGGAAATGGTACGGTCACGTACTCTCCTTGGACAACAAACGCATCAGGGGTTGGCGGGGATGATGAACTTGTGCTAGTTGATCAGATCACTGACAATCCGCAGTTTGTTCCCGTTGTTGCAGGCGCGACCGGCAAGATTGATGAAGCGACGAATCAACTTGTTAAGTCGCCTCTATTAACCACTTCTGGGGAGCTACCTGCTAATATCAAGGACACTGCGGATCTTCAAGGGGGTACAGCTCTTACTGCTTTTGAAATTACGCGTACTGTTAACTACAGTAAGACTGAACCAAACCTACAGGAGCACCAGGCGCCGAAGGATCCAAGCCTTCCGCACTATGAAGAGACACACAAGACTCTGACTATCACGGTTCAATCGGTTCGTGATGATCAGACCCAGGAATTGTCTAAGCAAGATTTGATTTTCTCTCGGCCATACACAGTGGATGAAAATGATCCAAGCGGTAAGATTGTTAGTTTTGGTGCATGGAGCCAAGACACTGCATTCAAGACGGTCACACCACCGGTGGTCCCAGGTTACACTGCATCTCCAGCAAATGTCACTGATGCAGTAGCTGGCAAAGAAGGAATCTCCGTTCAACAGGCAGCAAAGCTTTTTATTGCTGCGGATAGCGATGACAATAGTAGTTCTACCATTACTGTTACTTATACGCTGACGCCTCCAGAAAAGGGCAGTGGCACGGTTCACTACGTTTATCAGGACGTCAATGGCGTGGAGCTACAGCCGCCAGTCACGGTTTCTGGCGATCAGGGTTACGATTACTCGAAAGACTATAGTATTCCCGATACTCTGAGTGGTGAAGGCCTCGATTTGCCTGATGCTGGCGGAACACTGGACACAAGCGTGCTTTATTACTATGCCACGGCAGATATGAACGGTGGACAAATCAATACTCTGCCGGATGACAGTACTTCAGATTCTGCTTTCGGTACGCAAGGTCAAGATATTTGGGTCATGTACGTCGCAAAACCTAAGGCTGGCGAAAAGGGACCATCCGGCGATGCTGGTACCCCGCTCACAATCAAGAGCAAGGTGCCGGATAAAGATGGGAATATCGTAGTCACCTTCTCGGATGATTCGACTATCACGATTCCCAAAGGCGATACTGGTGATCAAGGCCCGCAGGGTGAAAAAGGCGATACTGGTGCCCAAGGTCCGCAGGGTGAAAAAGGCGATACTGGTGCCCAAGGCCCACAGGGTGAAAAAGGTGACACCGGGGCAACAGGTGCTGATGGTGCCAAAGGTGACACTGGTGCGCAAGGCCCTCAGGGTGAAAAAGGCGATACTGGTGCCCAAGGTCCTCAGGGTGAAAAAGGTGATACCGGTGCTACAGGCGCTGATGGTGCCAAAGGCGACACTGGTGCGCAAGGCCCACAGGGTGAAAAAGGTGATACCGGTGCTACAGGCGCTGATGGTGCCAAAGGCGATACTGGTGTGCAAGGTCCTCAGGGTGAAAAAGGCGATACCGGAGCTACAGGTGCAGATGGTGCCAAAGGCGATACTGGTGCGCAAGGTCCTCAGGGTGAAAAAGGCGATACTGGTGCGCAAGGCCCGCAGGGTGAAAAAGGTGACACTGGTGCTACAGGCGCTGATGGTGCCAAAGGCGATACTGGTGCGCAAGGCCCTCAGGGTGAAAAAGGCGATACCGGAGCTACAGGCGCTGATGGTGCCAAAGGTGATACTGGTGCGGCCGGTGAGAGTGCTTATGAGACTTGGCTGAACAAGAAGCCAACTGAAGATACGAACAGTGATGGTAGTATCGATGCCAAGGACAAAGATCTGAACAGCGATGGGACCGTTGATGACAACGACTTCAACCAGACAATCAAGGGTGACAAGGGCGACACGGGTGACACCGGCGCAGCCGGCGAGAGTGCGTACGAGACATGGTTGAACAAGAAGCCAACTGAAGACCGCAACAGCGACGGTACTATCGATGATAAGGACAAAGATCTGAACAGCGATGGGACCGTTGATGACAACGACTTCAACCAGACGATCAAGGGCGA
>NZ_AYZJ01000053.1:0-5567 GCF_001436615.1 Lacticaseibacillus camelliae DSM 22697 = JCM 13995 | reverse complement strand
ACCATGCGATTACTACCGACGCATGGCTTAACAACCTAGACCACTATCAAGGATTCATTATCATCGTTGCACTTGGCTTGAAAATTGAGGCATTTATAACAATTTAATGTCATATTTGATAGTTTCAAATTCTGGTAAAGTCAGTGAAGTTGCATAGTTCACTCTATCAAATTTTTTAAAGCCCGAATTGTCAAATTAAGTGCAACAGTGAAGACTCATCCATGTGAATTGGTTTAGGTAGTGGGCAGGGATTCCTCCAGGCCCAGGGGGGAGGCCTGGAGCGCCGCGATTGCGCTGCGGTATCCAAGGCACTTCCTTAACCGGTGGTTTAAGACATCTTGGATCTTACGAATCTTCTCCTTAGAGACTTCCCATAGTGATTGACCCTTTGGAATGAATTCTCGAATCAAGCCGTTGGCATTCTCGTTACTGCCACGTTCACTGGGTGTATAGGGATGGCAGTAGTAGATCTTTGTTCCTCTGAGTTGGTCCAAGAGGGCGAACTCAGAACCGTTGTCGAAGGTGATGGAGTGGAATAGATAAGGATCATGTGTGTTCAGAACGTATTGCATGGCCTCTAAGCAAGTCCGGGCGTGATAGTTTGGGATCTTGTAGATCAGCTCATAACGTGTGACACGTTCTGTCAGGGTGAGTAATGCTGGTTGGTCGGCAGAACGCTTCCCCTTCACCAGGTCGCCTTCCCAGTCACCAACAAACCAGCGGTTATTGATTTGTTTGGGCCGCTTGTCGATGGACGTTCCAGCGATGCGTTTATTCTTACGCGCATGACTACGGCCTGGCCTTTTCTCGCGACGCCGCAACTTCTCAGGCAGATCCATGTTGGTCACTGACAACAGTCCGGCATCAATGTAGCGATACACGGTCGGCGTTGAGGGGCACGAACGATTAGGCCAGAGTTGCTGGAACTGATGCACGTACCCATCAATACTTTGTTCACGATACGCATGCTTCTTGATCTGAGCGGTCAGCCAGTTAAAGAAGTAGGTACACTTCTCCAACATGCTCTTGGCGTGGGAATGGGTCTGTCGTTCTTCGTGTTGTCGTTGGGCAGCATCAAAGAAGTAATCCTTGTAGTAATGATAATTCGAATCCCGTTGCTGGACTCGGCCGCGCTTAAGCTCACGGCTTACCGTACTAGGGGAATGATGGATGATGTGTGCAATATCGCGAATGGAATATTCATGGGAGTGCCAAAGCGCATCAATTATTCCGCGCTCGCCCTCTGTGAGTTGAGTGTACGAGCCGAGACTGTTAGACTGATTGTGGGTCATGAAGGTCACCTTTCTTGGTAGTTTAGTCGCTTCAAGGATAGGTCTTCATGGCCTATTTTGTTAAATCAACCCGGTCGATTGGTCTAACTCAATCGGTGTTGCACTTCAATTTTAAATCCGGCTCTTTAATTTGAACCATAAAAAGCCTCCTTGTGTACTTGATGACTCAAGCATACAAGGAGGCTACGGCGCGAACCATATACCCGTTTAACGACCGCTTACGTTTATGTCTTGGCGGGGGGGGCCAACGATTTGCTTGACTTGACGATCTTGGGGGAGTGCCAAGGGATGGGAGATATCCAGAAAAATTACTTCGTAATGTGCTTGAAGGCTTCCGTCTGAGCCTTAATACTAGTCTCCGCGGCGAGCCGTTCAATGCTGGAGGCCCCGAAGAATCCGTCAATGCCGTTTACCCGCTGGATGACGTACTGGGCATCCTTGGGTTCAGCGATTGGTCCGCCGTGACAGATTACCATCACATCAGGGTTCACAGCCCGCCCGGCATCAAGAATATCTTGGACCTTCTTGACGCAGTCATCCAGCGTCAAGGCCGTTTTCGCCCCAATGGCGCCCTTGGTAGTCAGTCCCATGTGGGCGACCAGGATATCGGCACCGGCCTTAGCCATGGCGGTGGCTTGTTCTGGATCAAAGACGTAAGGTGTAGTCAGCATATCCAAGTCGTGGGCTTTACGAATCATGTCGACTTCCAAGTCATAACCCATGCCGGTCTCTTCCAGATTTTTACGGAAGGTACCATCAATCAAGCCAACGGTCGGGAAGTTCTGGACACCATTAAAGCCTTGATTCTTCAATCCTTTGAGGTATACGTCCATGATCCGGAAGGGGTCAGTCCCGTTGACACCGGCCAGGACTGGGGTATGCTTGACGACCGGGATAACTTCGCGACCCATTTCTTCCACAATCGCATTGGCATCGCCATAAGCCAGCAGACCAGCGAGGGAGCCGCGGCCAGCCATCCGATATCGGCCCGAATTGTAGATAACGAAAACATCGGCGCCGCCGGCTTCGCTGCTTTTTGCTGTAATCCCGGTACCGGCACCGACGCCGATCAGGAATTCTCCATGGCTTCTTTTTTCCTTGAAATCAGCAATGATTTGTTTTCGAGTACGCTTATCCATTATGCAGTAACCTCTTTCTTTGTTTTATCTTGTTTGGCCTTGATCAGGGCCAATAATTCATCGTCAGCCACCTGCGTAAACTCTGGATCATTAATGTTCATATCCAGTTCAATAACCTTAACGCAGTCGTTAGCCAGCGTGTCCTTAAACGCCTTGAACAAGGCTGCGTCTTCTTCCGGTCCAAAGAATGGCTGACCCGCCGCATCAATCTTCGAAACCCCTTTCAATGGGATCATCACGGTCACCGGCGCCGTGGCTTTGTTCACTTTACGAGCAATTTCCTGCCCGAGCTGAACATTTTCGGCCACAGTGGTCCGCATCAAAGTCGTTGTCGGATTATGTTTAAAGAAATTTCGATCCTTAAATTGCGCCGGCACTGAATCATACGGACCAAAGTTGACCATGTCCAGTGCCCCAAACGAAATTACCTGAGGAATCTGCGCGGCGATGCCAGCTTCTAAGCGATGCGGCCCAGCAGAAAGGATACCACCCACCAAGTTGTCGGCCATCTCGGTTGTTGTCAAATCTAAGATACCGGTAAAGTAACCACCCTTGATCAAATGCTCCATAGTCCGCCCACCAGTACCAGTAGCGTGGAAGACCAGTGTTTCATAACCTTTTTGATCCAACAGTTCCCGGGCATGATCAACGGCGGGGGTAGTCACGCCGAACATGGTTGCGCCGACCAAAGGCCGAACATCGACATCTTGGACAAAGTGAGCATTCACCATACCGGAAATGGCAGCGGCTGCGTTGTCATAAATCACTTTGGATAATTTGTTCAAACCGGAAACATCGACAATTGATGGCATCATCATGATGTCGCTGGTCCCAACATAAAAACTAGTATCACCGGAAGCCACGGTGGACACCATAATCTTAGGCACTCCGATTGGCAACTCACGCATTCCTGGAGTAACCAGAGATGTGCCGCCAGAACCGCCAAAGGAAAGGATCCCATCGAAGCGATGCGCCTGATACAATTTTGGCAGTATCTTGGCAAATCCCTGACTCAAAGTGGCGGTGGCCTCACCCCGATCCGCATCACGGATGGACTGGATAGAAACACCCATTGCATCCGCCAAGACGGACGAATCAACATCGGGTACAAAGAACGGCTGATACACACCGGTGTGAATGGTGAAAACTTGATTACCTAACGATTCCAGAATTTGTTTGACATATGCAAACTCTCGACCTTTAGTATCGAACGTGCCGGCTAGTGCGACTGTTCCCACGATTGCTTACCTCCTTCTGAAGCTTACAAATTCAGTCTACGAGGTAAGCCCTTACTTGAAAAGGTTTACATGTTCGTATCAGTAGTGTCTATGTTAGAAGATTGAATTTGATATTTTTTAGGGGAAATGCCGAAATATACCCGGAAGACTTTATTGAACTGGGCATAATCCGAATAACCGACGAGTTGGGCGATTTCCTTCAGTGGCAAAGATGTCGATTTAATGAGCTCTACTGCCTTATTGAGTCGAAACCGAATGAGGTAAGTCGTGAAGGATACTCCGGCTTTCTTTTTAAATAGGGTACTCAGGTATGAAGCAGACATATGCAGCATATCAGCTAATTCTCCGATATAAACCGGCGCAGCATAATTTTCATCAATATAGCGCTTGATAAAGTCAGTAGGGGGGTAATAGTTTTGCGCGCCCTCCAGAATTTGAACAGTGAGGGTATCACTGGCCGTTGTTTCTGCCGATTTGAAAGCACGCATTTGTTCGCTGATCGTTTGCTCCGGGATTAATCGTTCAAAGGTCGACCCGCCAATATAACCTTGAATTGCTGGAACACGATTGTACAAATAGCGCACTTCGGTGAGATCGTTGATAATACCGCCGTAAATCATCAGGAAGCTGTGACTGTCGGCCGCTTTCAGAGCCTGGCAGATTTCATTGACCCGTTTGATCATACTGGTAAAACTGCGCACTCGCCTAGCACCTAGCAAACCGCCTTCTGTGAGACCGAGGTGAATACAAATAATATCTGTTGGAATTTGAGCAGCGAGGATGGCTTCATCAGGCGTTGTGACAAATGCCGCCGTACACAGCTTACGTTCATGGGCCGCTTTGATTAAAACCATTTCCTGCGCAAAGGTTGCACCTTCCTCAGTCAAAGCCTCTCGAAATTGGCCGTCAATCAAGGTAACAGTTGGGTAGTTCACCACACCGACAATGGGCAGCTGCTGGAGCAGCGTCAGCAACTGCTTGGGTGATTGCGTCGGGTCGGTGGCGTTGAGGCCGACAAAAGTCGGGAAGCCATTAACGATTGGCAGAATTTCTTGGCGGGCAATGGTCATGATCTGCTGATTGCTGTTGGTGAAGGCAAGGTAACCACCGAGGGAACTGCGGCCCATCTGACGAAATTTACCGGAATTCAGGACCATCACAAAATCAGCGCCAGAATTTTTTGCGTGTAAGGCGTTCATCCCCGTGGCGGTACTCACGCCAAGCAGATGATTTCCTTGGCGGATCTGTTGATGCAGGGCGTTCAAAAATTTGCTTTGAATCGTCAAGTTAGTGTCTTCCTTTCACTGCTCCTGTTCGTATTATCCCACAGAAGAAATGGGAAATGGGAACTAGAAACCAGCAGTCACCTGAGAATTGTTAACTACGGGTCAACCCCAGTATCCTCAATTTTGTTTACTGCGCTGTATCGCCGCAATCAGCCGGCCAATGTTCTCAGAGACCAGTTCAATATCTGATGCGGCGTCTGCGATTGCTTTTGCCAACGATTTAGCCGCCGTTGCCGTCGGAAAAATCGCATCAATGGCGTCTGGTCGATATAGAATGCTGAGACCGTCTCCAATATTACCGGAAAGGACGATCACTGGCGCCGTTGGGGCAACTGATTTAGCGGCGAGTGCCACACCAAAGGGAGTTTTGCCGTACTGCGTCTGGGAGTCGATGCCGCCTTCACCGGTAAAGACAAAATCAGCGTCTTGGACCCGTTCCTTCAAATGGGTGTATTCAATCACGAGGTCAATGCCTTTTTTCATTTGTGAGTTAGTAAAGGCCATCAATCCTGCTCCAAGTCCGCCAGCGGCACCAGCCCCGGGTGCATGGGCAATGTTTTTCCCCAGTTTACAATTCAAGTGCAACACCTTAGCGACTAGACCAAAAAGGCC
>NZ_AYZJ01000052.1:0-15069 GCF_001436615.1 Lacticaseibacillus camelliae DSM 22697 = JCM 13995 | reverse complement strand
TCATGGCCTTTCTGGTCTAGTCGTCAGGGTGTTGCACTTGAATTGTAAACTGGGGATGGTATTTCGCTTTGGCTTCCGTTCACTCATTGGCTCCTCCTTCCGCATTGATCGCATAAAAAAACAACCCTCACGAGTTGGAAGAAGACCCTATACTTGGCCGCAAGCAAACAAACGCACCACCCGAAAAGACTTCCCCCAAAGACTTTCATAGAAAATATTATAGAATAATGGGGTATTGTTTTCAATCATAAATAATAGTGAATATGTTTATAGAATATTGTTATCAAGCGAATCAACTCTCAAACCACTCTTTTTCACCTTGTACACGTGTCCCGGACCGCAACTCATGTCGTCCGAATCGTCACCAAGCGTAGGCTAAAGCTAACTATAAAGTCATGGCCCCCCTCATGAAGAGGGTTCGTTCAATCCAATTATTTTTACATGATTTCGCAGGCCGTGGCTGACAACCCATCCTTCGGCTTGCGGTCTCTATAGGCGGCGTCGACTTAAGGAAAATACACGAGGGCATTCACGAGTGATTGGTTTATTCCGCTCGCATCCGCGCCAATCGGACGTTAAAGAGCAATGCTGGAAGCTGAAAATCAATCCTGCCGGCAGCGAGGCAATCAGCTAAATTGTTGCCTAATCATCACCATTCGGTTTGTCTTAATTACTATGAATTTATTTCCTAATAGTTAGCCCCTGGTCTCCCCCACAAGTCTCTTTAAGCATCCGCCCAGGTCTGTGAATCGTTTTAAAGAAAGCATAATTGGTTCTATAAAAACGCTTTACCGCTATTATCCGTCTTTTGTGCCTTGAATCGGGCACCCGATATGGCTTGGGCCGTACCATCTCCTCTCCAGCCCCGGCCATTAAGCCCGCTTCCTTGACGGGTCACTGAAAGCTGGTCTACGAGTCCCCCCTCTGCCGGAAAGATTGGCGTAGACCGTTCTTGACAGCGGTGTCAAAGATGACTACACTGATAAACTGTTGGCGCGAGGTGATTGCTTCGGCAAGCCGCACCGCCACTCATCAGAAAACGTCAGATAAGGTGTTATCGAGCAATCGAGCATGACTTATCCACACCAGGTGTCTTTGGTATGGGTGAGTCTTTTTTCATCTAAAGGAGGGACCGCTGGTGATTTTCAAACGCGTGTTGAACAACAATACCGCCATTGCCACCAACCACGACGGGCTCGCCGTGCTGGTCATGGGGTCGGGCCTCGGCTTTGGTCGCAAGCCCGGCGAGGAAGTGCCGCTGGCCAAGGTCGAAAAGACATTCCTGCTCAAGGACAAAGACGCCCTCAGCAAGTTCACCGACCTGGTCATCGACGTCCCCATGAGCATCATCGATGCCGCCGAGCGGATCATCAACTTCGCCAAGATCAAGCTGGGCCGAAAGCTCAACGACATCATTTACGTGAACTTGACCGATCACCTCGACATGGCCGTCAAGCGCGCCCGGCAGGGAGTCTTCCTGACCAACGCGTTGAAGTGGGACATCGCCCGGTTCTACCCGGACGAGTTCGCCGTTGGGCAAAAAGCCGTTGAGGTCGTCAACCAGGCGGAACACGTCAACTTAGGCGAAGACGAAGACGCGTTTGTCGCGATCCACTTCGTCAACGCGGAAAGCGAAGGCGGCGTCGAACAGGACCTCGCGTACGAGACGACCAAAATCGTCAAGGCGTGCGAAGGCATCGTGAAGGACTATTTTCACACCGAGTTCGACGAGCAGTCGCTGAACTACTACCGCTTCATCACCCACCTGAAGTTCTTCGCCCAGCGCGTGCTGCAAGGCAAGCACTACGACGAAGAAGACGGCGACATGCTGGCGACGATCAAGGCGCGCTACCCGCGGCCTTACGCGTGCACTAAGCAAATCGAGGCGTACATCGCCAAGACGTACCATTTTCAAATCACCAGTTCTGAACTGCTTTTCCTGACCGTGCACATCAGCCGGTTGGTCAAAAACCTATAATCCGCGTTTTCTGGGGTGTTATCACATTGTGAGCATGACCCAGTTCACCATTGCAATGGCGAGCTGGGTCTTTTTTTACCGAAATTATTCAAGGAGATGTCAGTATGAGTGTTCAAGATTCTGCCAAGCAGATTTACGAAGGCGTTGGCGGCGAGGGCAACATTAACTACCTCACGCACTGCGTCACCCGGCTGCGTTTTCGCCTCAAGGACGAAAGCAAGGTCGACGATGCCAAAATGAAACAGATCCCCGGTGTCATGGGGATCAACCACCAAAACGGCCAGTACCAAGTGATCATCGGCAATGCCGTGTCTGATTACTACGCCGCCGTCGTTAAGTTGGGCAACTTCCCTACGGACGAAAACAGCGACGCCAGTGCCACGGCGACTGCCGCACCGGCCGAGAAGTCCGGCAACTTGTTCGACCGCTTCACCAACTTTATTTCGTCCTGCATGTCGCCTTTGATCCCTGCGCTGATCGGCGGCGGCATGATCAAGGTCGTCCTGATTCTCTTGACGACCCTGCACTGGATGAGTGCCACCGGTCAGACCTACACGATCCTCAGCGTCTTCGGCGACGCGCCGTTCTACTTCCTGCCGATTGAACTGGCGATCACCGCTTCCAAGTACTTCAAGGTCAACCAGATGATGGCCGTCATCGCTGGCGCCATCCTGATTCACCCGAACTTCATCAAGTTGGTCAATCTGGGCAAGCCTGTTCATTTGATGGGTCTGCCGGTCACATTGGCCAGCTACTCCAGCTCGGTCATTCCGATCCTGCTGATCGTCTGGTTCATGAAGTACCTTGAGATGTTCCTGGAAAAGTATCTGCCAGCCAGCCTCAAGAGTATTTTGAAACCGCTGCTTGAGATCTTCATTGTCGGCGTGATCGGGCTGGTCGTCATCGGCCCAATCAGCACCTGGGCCGGCGATCTCCTTTCCTGGATCGTGCTCTTCATCAACAAGCACGCGTCCTGGCTCGCCATGCCACTGATGGCCGCCTTCATGCCGCTGATCGTCATGACCGGGATGCACTGGGCCTTTGCACCCATTTTCCTGGCTGCCTCGGTCGCAACGCCTGATAGCCTGATTCTGCCTGCCATGTTGGCCGCCAACCTGGCCCAAGGCGCGGCCAGTCTGGCTGTTGCCATCAAGACCAAGAACAAGAACACCCGTCAGGTCGCCTCTGCCGCTTCCATTTCCGCGTTTCTGGCCGGCGTCACCGAGCCCGCTTTGTACGGGGTTTCGCTCAAGTATAAGAAGCCGCTGTACGCCGTCATGATTTCCGGCGCCGTTTCCGGCCTGTACATGGGCATTGTGCACCTGAAGTCCTTCGCGTTTGCGATTCCTTCCCTGCTGTCTCTGCCGCAGTTCGTCAACGCCAAGTATTTCAGCAACATTATCAACGCCGTCTTTGTCGCCGTCATTTCCATTGTCCTGACCTTTATCCTGACCATGGTCTTCGGCTTCAAAGACGACCCAGACCCATCTGCGAGCAAGACGGTGGCACCAGCAGCCGCCGGTGCTAGCGCCAGCGCAACGGCCACGGTTGAGCAAACCAGCTCGACGGTTGCCAGCGGTGCCAAAACCACCAAAAAGGTCTTCAGCCCCGTCAAGGGTGAACTGATCACCATGGAAAGTGTCAATGATGCGACCTTCGCCCAGAAAATGCTCGGCGATGGCGCCGCAGTTATTCCCGAAGACAACCACTTCTACGCGCCATTTGACGGCGTGATCGAAACCGTCTTTCCGACTAAGCACGCCATTGGCCTGAAGAGTGATACCGGGATCGAAGTCCTGATCCACATTGGCCTAGATACCGTTGAGCTCAAGGGTAAGTATTACACCGCGCATGTTGAAGCCAACCAGCGCGTGAAGAAAGGCGACCTGCTGATGGATGCCGACCTCGACGCCATTAAGAAGGCCGGCTACGACACGACCACCCCGGTCGTGGTCACCAACACCAAGGACTTCGTGGAAATCCAGCCGAGTGACAAGACCCAGGTCACCAATGACGATCCACTGTTCTACGTGGTTTAAGCGAAAGGAGCGACTCGCATGTCAGCTTTTCCTAAAAATTTCCTGTGGGGCGGCGCCACTGCCGCCAACCAGCTGGAAGGCGCGTACAATGGCGATGGCAAGGGCTTGTCCATTGCCGACGCCTTGCCCGGCGGTCCGGACCGCTTTAAAATCGCCAACCAGCCGGACTTCGACTGGTCGATCGACGAGACCAAGTACCGGTACCCGAACCATTCTGGCATCGACTTTTACCATCACTACCAAGGCGACATCAAGCTATTCGCCGAAATGGGCTTTAAGTGCTACCGCTTCTCGGTGGCCTGGAGCCGCATCTTCCCTAACGGCGACGATACACGCCCTAACGAGGCCGGCCTTAAGTTTTACGACCGCGTGATCGACGAGTGCCTCAAGTACAACATTAAGCCCGTCATCACCATCAGCCACTACGAAATGCCGCTGAATCTGGTCACCAAGTACGGCGGCTGGAAGAACCGCCAGCTGATCGACTTTTACGAAACCTACGCGCGGGTGATCCTGAACCGCTACGCTGCCCGCGTGAAGTACTGGATGACGTTCAACGAGATCAACTCGGCGCTGCACTTCCCGGTCATGGGCCAGGGCCTGGTCAAAAGTAACGGTGCCGACAAGATGCAAAACATCTACCAAGCTTGGCACAACCAGTTCGTCGCCGGCGCTCGGGCGGTCAAAATTGCGCACAGCCTGCGTCCCGACCTGCAAATCGGCTGCATGCTCCTGTACGCGACGACTTACGCCTATGATGCCAACCCGGAGAACCAACTCGCAGCGCTGAAGGAGAATCAGGCGTTCAACCACTTCTGCGGCGACGTGCAGGTGCGTGGCACCTACCCGGCTTACACCGAGTCCGTGATGAACCGCTACGGCTTCAGCTTCAAGGACCTTGACGTCACCGCCGAGGACCTCGCCACCCTCAAGGCTAACCCGGTCGACTACATCGGTTTTTCCTACTACATGTCAACGGCGGTCAACGTCACTGACAAGTCTCTGGAAACCGCCAATGGCAACCTGGTCGGCGGCGTCCGCAACCCGTTCCTGAAGGCGTCGGACTGGGGCTGGCAGATCGATCCAACCGGCCTGCGCATCGCGCTGAACGAGCTGTCGGACCGCTACCAAAAGCCCGTCTTCGTGGTTGAAAACGGCTTGGGGGCCAAGGACGTGCCGGACGCCAACCACTTTGTGCAAGACGACTACCGCATCAACTACCTGCGCGCGCACATCCAGGCGATCCAAGGCGCCTTGGCAGACGGCGTCGACGTCATGGGCTACACGCCATGGGGCTGCATCGATTTGGTCTCCGCCTCGACCGGCCAGATGAGCAAGCGTTACGGATTCATCTACGTCGACCTTGATGATCAGGGTAACGGCTCAGGCAAACGCTACAAGAAGGCGTCGTTCGGTTGGTACAAGCAGGTCATCGCCTCAAATGGTGAGCGCCTGTAATCATTCAGTTCCCCTATTTAAATCGAAAACGAACCCATCCAGTCAGCAAATTAACTGGATGGGTTTTGTCGACCGAATTGATGATCACAAGGCGCCATCGTTGGTTCGGCTGAGTATATTTCCCGGGAAAAGCAATCGACCAGCTGTTTTCTTGCCACAATAAAAGCGCCTCAATGAAGTGAGACGCTCAGCTTGTCTATTATCAGTGTCAGGCTTCCAGTACCTTCTGCAGGAAGCTCTGCAGCCGCTCGTTCTTGGGGTGCTCAAAGACCTGATCCGGCGTGCCGGATTCCTGGATCTCGCCGCCTTCAAAGAAGACGACCCGGTCGGCAACTTCCTTGGCGAACCCCATTTCGTGGGTCACGACGACCATGGTCATGCCCTGCTTGGCCAGCTTGCGCATGACGCCCAGCACGTCACCGACCATTTCGGGATCAAGGGCCGAAGTCGGCTCGTCAAACAGCATCATATCCGGATGCATGGTCAAAGCTCGCGCAATGGCGACCCGTTGCTTTTGGCCGCCGGACAGGGTGCTGGGCATGGCATCGACCTTGTCAGCCAGCCCGACGCTGTCGAGCATGCGGCGGCCCTCCTTGTCAGCCTCGTCCTTGGTCATCATGCCGAGCTCGGTCGGCGCCAGCGTCACGTTTCCTAACACGGACATGTTGGGGAACAGGTTAAAATGCTGGAACACCATCCCGATCTTGGCACGGACCTTGTCGATGTCGACATGTGGTTTCGCAATATCGGTCCCATCGATCAGGATCTCACCTGAGGTCGTGGTTTCCAAGCCGTTCATCATGCGCAGCACGGTCGATTTGCCGGCACCAGACGGGCCAATCATGGCAACGACCTCGCCGTCTTCGACCTTCAGGTTAACACCGCGCACCACGGTGTTGGTGCCGTATTTTTTGACAACATTCTTCATTTCGATCCGTGTGGTCATGCGTGGACCCTCCTTTGCACCCAATTCGACAGCCACGTCAGCAGGGTGATGATGATCAGGTAAATCAGCGCCACCATCGTCCAGATCTTAAAGCCCTCCATGTTGCGGGCGATGATGATTTTCCCAGTCTGGGTCAGCTCCATCAGACCCAGGATCGACAGAATCGAGGTGTCCTTCAGGGTAATGATGAACTGGTTAATGAAGCTTGGCACCATGATCCGCAGGCCTTGCGGCAAAATGACGCGCCGCATCGCCTTGCCCCACGGCAAGCCCAGACTGCGGGCAGCTTCCATTTGGCCGACGTCGACCGAATTGATCCCGCCTTTGACAAAGGCAGCGGTGTACGCACCTTCGTTCAGCGTCAGCGTGACGATTCCGGCGACGAACGCGGGGATCTTGGTCCCGATCACCATTGGCACACCGGTGTAAATGAACAGCGCCAGCACCATCAGCGGCAGGCCGCGGAAAATGTAGATGAAGGTCGTCGCAGTCCCCTGCGCGATTTTGTTCGGCACCACGCCCAGCAGGCCAATCAGGACGCCGACAATCGTGGCACATAAAATGCCCACAACGGTCAGCTGAATCGTCTCGCCGAGGCCGCTCATCAGCGTGCCCCAGTTCGACTTCAGTAGGCCCATGAAGGTGCTGCTGGTGTCGTTGGTTTCCTTGGCCTTTTTATCCGTGTCGGCCTGGGACCCATTGCCGAGGTATTTTTCGACGATCTTCGTGTACTCGCCAGACTTGCGCACCTTTTTCAGGCCGGCGTTGATCTTCTTGACCAGCTCCGGGTTGGACTTGCTGACCGCGATGCCGTAGTCGTTAGCCATCGCCATTTTCATGTTGCCTAGCTTCAGGCCGAGGCCAGTGGCGATCGCGTACTGCATGACCGGCTTATCCTCGAAGCAGGCCGCGGAGTTCCCTGAGATGACGTCCTGGTACACGTTATTCGAGTCGTCAAACGTCACCGTCTTGAACCCGTACTTCTTTTTGCTACTGTTGGCGTAGTCCGCCGAGGCGGTCCCGGTTTTAACCGCGACCCGCTTGCCACGCAGCTGTGACAGCTTGGTGATGTGACCCTTCTTGGCAACCGCCATCACGACCCCGGATTGATAGTAGGGATCAGAAAAGGCAAACACCTTTTTCCGCTCGGGGGTAATGCTCATCCCCGCCATGACACCGTCGACCTGGTTGGCCTGAAGCTCCTGAACCGCACCGTTGAACGAGGTCGCCTTCAGCTGGACCTTAAAGCCCTCGGCCTTCGCGATGGCGCGGATCAGGTCAATGTCGATGCCGACGCGCTTGTTGTTCTTATCGGCGAATTCGAAGGGTGGGAACGTCGTATCCATGGCGATCGTATACGTCTTCTCGGCCGCTTGCACCCGTTCGGGTTTGGCCACCTGCCCGGAAAAAATGCCAAGGCCCAGGGCCACAACCAGTCCGATGATTCCCCAATGACGTCTCACACCAAATCGCCTCTTTCTGAACTTAATAGTTATAGGTTACAGAAAACCCGAACGAGTGTCGACCGATTATGTCAGATAACCTGACATCGGTTCAGAAATATCTGACACTTCTCATCAAATGCCAGTGTTTGGCACGTCATTAGAATGAAAAAAACGCCTCGAGCATGCTCGAGACGTCTCGTTTTTTTCCCTAAGCTAACATGGTCCGCTTGCTGCGGTGATACAACCCGTAGCCGATGACGCAAGTAATGAGGTCCGCGGCCGCCTGGGCCCAGACGATGCCGTCAAAACCCAGCCACTGCGGCAGCAGCCACAGCGCGACCGCGAACACGACCCCTTGCCGGGAAACCGCCATGATCAGCGCACTCAGCCCCTGGCCCACCGACTGAAACACGGTAGTGAAAACCAGAATGGCGCCGATAAACGGCGTGGTGATCAAGAGTGCGCGCATCATCAAACTGCCCATGCTGACGATCGCCGGCCGGTTCATAAACAGCGCCACCAGCGGTTTGGCCAGCAGCATCAGCACCGCCGCCGCGACCAGCGCATAGCCGATTTCCACGATAAAATCGAACCGCAAGATCGCCGCCAGTCGTTTGTGCGCCTTGGCGCCGAAGTTATAGCCAATCAGCGGCTGGGCCCCAAAGGCAAAACCGACCATGATCAGCATGACAATCATGTAGACTTTTTGCGCGATGCCCATGGCGGCCACGGCGCTTGCGCCGTAAGCGGACAGGCGCTGATTTAGCAGCATCGTCCCCAGGCTCTGCATGAAATTAGTCAGGCTGGCGGGAATACCAATGGCGAGGATCGACCCCACGGCCGCCCGGCTGGCCTTCGCGACCTTAGGGGCAATGCTCAGGTACTGGGCCTTGGTCTGCGTGAACCACAGCAGCAGCCCTGTGTTCAGCGCGTAACCCAGGACGTTCGCCAACCCGACGCCACTAGCACCCCAGTGCAAGCCGAACAGAAAAATCGGATCCAGCACGATGGTCAGCGCCGTGCCCGCCAGTGTGGCGATCATCGACTGCTTGGCCAGGCCTTCCGTGCGTATGATGTTCCCCGGCACCAGCGACACGATGATAAACACCGCCCCGATTGCCAGCATGGAGTAAAACGCCCCAGCGTACTGCCGCGTCGCCGCAGTGGCCCCCAGCATTGTCAGGATCGGCTGCTTGAACACCAGCAGCAGCACCGTAATGACTAGCGACAGCGCCACCGCCGCGTACAGGCAAAAGCTCGACAGCGCCCGCACCTGCGCGCGCTTGCCGTTGCCCAGCAGCCGCGACAACAGCGCGGAGCCGCCGAGGCCAAAAATATCACCGACCGCCAGCATAAACGAGAACAGGGGCGCCCCCAGCGTGACCCCTGCGACCAGATCAGCATTCCCTGTTTGAGCCACAAAAAAAGTGTCGACCAAGTTGTAAACCATGCTGGCGACCATTCCTAAGACAACCGGCAACGCCAAGTGCATGTATGCTTTGGGCACCGGCGCATGGGCAAATAAATCATCCATGTTTTCCCTCCAAATCGCGCAGTTGTCCGCGCGAAAGTCGCTGATGCCGGTCGCTCGCCCTTAGACTTGCCTAATCAACGCTGCTTCTATCTTAGCATCAACGTGGTCGCGCCACCAAAAGCTTGGTCAAGCGGGAGGTCACAAAGTGATCGAAAATGGCAATATAAAAACCGCCAGCACTGGGCCGACGATTTCACGATTAATCCTTATTCACAATGTTTCCCACCGAGGACTTGGAGATCTTCAGCAGGCTGGCAATTTTCCGGTAGGACATCCCCTGCTGCCACAAGGTGATGACCTGCTTCTGCACGGAAATCGGCACCCCGCGATGCGAGGCCTTGTTGGCCTCCTGGGCAAGTGGGGTCATTTTGATCTCGCAAGCGGTCCCTTCTGCCTGATTGGCCACGCGCTGAGCTTCCACCGCGCTGTAGGTGATCCAAGTCTTCTTGAGGTCCTTGGTCCAGCCGGGCAAAAGCAGCAGGTCATCGTCCTCGAGGAATTCGCCGTACTCGTTGACAACGGTGTACCGCTTCAATTCAACTGTTGCCATGCGCATCCCTCCCGTTTACTTATGTGTCCATTGTAGCGCATTCAGGCAAGGGGTTCACCAACCGACCGGAGTAAACTTCGGCCTGATTTTAAATTGACGCCTAAAATTTTCCCAGGCTAGATGCATTGGCCACAACCGAATGTGCAGATATACAAATTTGCTTATCAGCACCGCCGCCGTGCATTAGGCTAAAGGTCAAGTTAGCCGCGGCGTTATACTAAAGGGTAACCGGAAGGGAGGGGGCAACCATGAGCACACCAACAGACACTGGGCACCGGCTCGGCAAGTTCTTTCGCGACCGCAGAACCGGGCGCGGCCTGACGCTTGAAGAGGTCACCGGTGCCGGCTCCAGTGCCACCCTGTCACGCTTTGAGCGAGGCGAGATCGACATTAGCGCCGACAAGGCCATTCGCGTTCTTCAGCAAATCGGAAGCGGCTACTTCGACTTCATGGATTTCTACAACAGCGATACCGCTAATTTTCCCTTGGAACTCCAGGAAATCATCCAACTCAACGACACCGGCCAGTTAAAAAACCGGGTGCAGAGTTACCTAGACGCTCATCCCAAGCCCACTGCGATGACGCGGTTGGCCCACATCCTGCTCGAAGCGGGCACCCACTGGCCTGATCCGAATTATCACCTCAGCGCGGCCGCCGAGCAGGAAGTCGCCGACCGCCTGGCAGTGCCCGAAACCTTCAACTTTCTGGGCCTCGAGCTCCTGAAGGCGGTCATCGGCCCCGCCAGCCCTGAGCTGCTTGACCTGCTTTGGCAGCGAACCAAACGGGTCAGTGGCGAATGGCACGAGATGGAGGTACTGATGCTTTGGCTTGGGGCGCTGATGCACCGCGATCAGCCAATGATTGCCGCCATGCAGACAGAGCTTCGGCCTTATTTCACACATCTGCAAAGTTACGCCTCGGCCCAGGAGTTTGCGCCCAACTGGCAGTACGGGGTGGCGGTTGCACGCTGGATCAAGGAGCCCACTTTGGCAAACGCCGACCAGGTAGAAAAATTGATCAGTACCTTATACGCCATGGGGATCGAAACAGACGCCCAGTGGTTCACGATGATGTTTGCACGCACCAAGGCTAGCCAAGTCCAGCACAACCCCGCGCTGGTGGACCATCCGCTCACCTACACTGTAGCTGCCACGCCTGGTGACGTTATCCGCTTTCGGCGTCAGGAAATGGGCATGCGGCAAAAAGATCTGGCTGCGATCGTCAGCCCGGCTGCCTTGCACCGGTTTGAAACTGGGCAAACCCAGTTGTCCTTCGGCAACCTCATGCGGCTGTGCGGTACGCTAGCGCTGCTGCCCTCACAAATCCTAGAACGAGTCACCCCACCGGCCGGGCCCAAACCGTTATCCTTAAACGAGGCCTTCAGGCGGATCCAGTACCGACCCTTAGCGGCAAAAACGGACCCGCAGCAGGTGATCACCACTTTCGCCACCCAGCTGCCAGGCATCCCCTCACGCATCCTGGATCAGGAACTGTTCATCCTCAAGGTCGCGGCGAATCAACCAGACGATGCCGCGGGCAAAATGCGGCAGATGGCGGCACAGAGTTTTAATCAGCTCATGCAGGTCAATCACTGGGAGGCCATGGAAATGTACTCGGTCCAGGCACTAGTCAACTGGCTGGACCCGGCGCAGCTTGCGCTAGTCTTCAACAAGGGTTGGCGCCTGATGAAGCTCCACCCCGAGCTGATCGGTGGCGTTCACTACTGCATCGGCTTTTGCCAGGCGGTGCGTCGCGTCGTGACCGAGTTTCCGAGTCAGGCTGAGGAGTTTATCGCCCAGTTCACCTGGCTCGAAGACGACCCGAAGCGCGAGCTTCTGATCGCGACCCCGTACGGGTGGCAGATGTTAGGGGCTTGCCTGTTCGCCGCCTACTCCCTCGCACCGTCGGCCAAACGGCGAGCCAAGTGCGAGCAGTTTGTGCACCGCGCGCTGCGCGTAGGCCAGGGCAATATCGTCACCACCTTGGGCCACGATTGGCACGCGCTACTGCCGGAAGGCTTCCTGCCCAGGCTGATCCAGAGTTATCAACCGTAGTTCGTGCGTCGGGCAGGCATCTAGGGCATTATGAACAACAAGCGGTCTTCCGGGGAGGGAAGGCCGCTTATTTTGGTCTGATCATTTTGTAAAAGGCTTAGTCGGTAAACTTCACCGCGGTGCCATACGCGACCACGGACTGCATGTCCTGGGCGATCGAACCGGAGTCAAACCGCATCATGACCACGGCATCGGCGCCTTGCGCGGCCGCCTCGTCCCGCAGCCGGTCAACGGCGGTTTGGCGCGACGTTGACAGCATTTTCGTGTATCCCTTAATCTCGCCGCCGACCAGGCTCTTGAGCCCGGCGCCGAGGTCGGACACCATGTTGCGCGACTGCGTGGTGACGCCGAAGACCTCGCCGATGATCTCGTACTCGTGGTTCGGAATGTGTTCGGTAGTGGTAACAATCATTTCAGCCATCAGATTCTCCTTTTCCCGCCTAGATGCTGCGCTTGCGGAAGCTCAGGTAGGCGATAAACCCAAAAATCACAGTGTAAACCAAGGTGCCGGCGATCATGGTTTCCGTGCTCATGTAGGTTGAGTGCGCCATGCTTGGATTAAGGATCTGCGCCCCGACCAGCAGGAATGTGAACGGGTTCCACTTCACCCAGTGCCAGTGGCCAATCGCCACCAGCAGAAGCGTTGCGGCAAGCGTGATCAGGAAGTACCCAACCAAGCCGGTCGCGATCGCCGCGGCATTGCTTTTAAACAGGGTGGACAGCAGCAGCACGACCGACAGCAACAACAGGTCAACGAGTAAATCCCCGCCGACGCGCTTGAAGTAAGTCTGCAAGGCGGTCGTGCCACCAATCTTGGCCATCCAGTCGTAACCAGGATGCAAGATCAGGGTCAGGATGAAGGTCATCGCGCAGGCCACCGCCTGCAAAAACGCCAGCTGCAAAAGCACCGTGATGATCTTCGCCACAAACACCTGGCTGCGATAATACTGCCGGTACAGCAGCTGCTTCATCGTGCCGTACTGGTACTCCATTGAAACAATCGAAGCCGTGGACGCAATGGCGATGAAAATCACGATTTCCCCCATGATATAATCCTCAGAAGCCAGCGCGCCAGCTGGGAACCATGTCGGTTGCATTTTGCCTAAGATGCCAAAACCAATCTGGCCCAGCATCATGATCAGCGTGGCAATCAGCCAGCCGCGCTTGTGGCACTGTTTGTACACTTCTTGTTTAATCAGTGTCCCCATGACTAAGCCTCCCCGCCATCTGTGTGCATCATGTCCAAAAAGGCCCCTTCAAGGTCGTGCGCCTGCTGCGTAATCGAGACGATCGCCACGCCGCCTTGCACCAGCGCATAAAGCGCATGGTTGAGGTCGCCGGCCTTGGCCTGGGTCAAGATAATCGCACTGCCCGCGGTTTCAAACGGGTGGTTCGCCATCGCCATGGCCGCCTTGGCCTGGTCGAGGTTGCTGACCTCAATGGTGTAGCCGACGCCGCCTTGCTGCTCCAGCGCGTCCATCGTTGAGTGCTTGATGATGTGGCCGTGATTCAGGATCAACACGTCATCGGCAAGCTTTTCCAGCTCGGACAAAATGTGACTGGAGATCAGGATACTGGTGCCGCGCGCAGCCAAGTTGCGCAGAAGGTCCCGCAGATCCTTGACCGCCTGCGGATCCAGCCCGTTCATCGGCTCGTCGAGAATCACGAGCTTCGGGTCATTGACCAGCGCCTGCGCAATGCCCAACTTTTGCTTCATGCCCAGGCTGTAACTTTTGGCCGGCAAGTCGATGTACTTGCCCATCCCCATGGCGGCGATGATGGTTTCCACATTTTTGGCCTTGCCGTGCTGATTGGCAAAAAGCGCCAGCTGCTGGCGGCCGGTCATGAACGGGTAAATGCCCGGGTACTCGATCAAGGCGCCGACGTTGCGCAGCGCTTGGTGCGAGGTAATGGACACCGGCTGGCCCTTAATGTCGACCCCGCCGCCGTTCACCGGGATCAGCCCCAAAATGGCCTTCATGATCGTGCTTTTCCCTGCGCCGTTCGGGCCGACAAGCGCGACGATGTGGCCTTCTTCAACGAAAAAGTCCACCCCGTGCAGCACCTGTTTTTTGCCAAATGACTTGTCGAGATGATCAACTGTCAGAATCGTTCCCATACCTTACTCCTCCCGCGCGCCTGCGCGCCGTCTATGCGTAGGATACACCCGCGCCGCCAGAAAAAGAACGATTACGCCCATAACAATTTTGTTAGCTGACCGCCGCTACTCGCGCGGCCGGGTGAGCATCGTCCTTAGATCCGGCCAGCAGGCGGTCAAAAACCACGCCACGACCAACAGCATCGGCAGAAAATGAATGAGGACCCACAACGCGTTTTGCGCCGGGCCCGTGCGCCGGATCGGCAGCTTCGCCAGGACGACCCCGGTGATCTGCGTGCGGTCGATCGGACCAAACCAGCGTGAATCGGCGGAGTTTGGCCGGTTATCCCCCATCACGAAGTATTCCCCACCGCGCAGGTACGACGAGCGCTGATAACTGGGATCGGTGAACGGCTGGCCGCCATCCGGTCGCCCGTCGTACTGGTACTTGGCGTTGTCCATCGGGTGCTTGACGTACGGCTCCTTCAGCGGCCGTGAGTTGCGGTACACCTTAGTCTGATTGATGCCGATCAAGTCTCCCGGCATGCCGATCACCCGCTTGACCAGCTGCCGGCGCGGCGGCAAGTAAGGTACTTTGTCAGCGTTGGCAAACGTCACGATGTCGCTTTGCTTGGGTTTTAACCCAGTGTGCCGCAGCAGCCGGTAATTGGCGACCAGCAGCCACTGACCGGACTTCAACGTCGGCGCCATCGACTGCCCGCGCACGGACTCCAGTGGTGTGAGCACACTAAATAAGGTGGCCACGATCATCAAGACAAATAACACCCGCGAAACGGCTTTTCTGGTCATGTGCCCACCTCCTAGTCCTTTTGGTTATACCATGCTGAAGGCGGTCTTGTCCGGTCGGTGACTTCTTTTGCCGCAGCCTTGGCAAAAAAATAACCAGCAGCAAACAATCTAAGATTAGTTCCGGCGAGAATTGAGGCTTCACCTCGATTCTTACCGG
>NZ_AYZJ01000051.1:0-547 GCF_001436615.1 Lacticaseibacillus camelliae DSM 22697 = JCM 13995 | reverse complement strand
CCCCAGTTTACAATTCAAGTGCAACACCCTGACGACTAGACCAGAAAGGCCATGAAGACCTATTCTTGTTAGTGCTAGCTAAACAAGAAAGCAGGAATCTTCATGACCCACTCCCAGATTAGCACCCACAAGCACTACCAACAACTTAATCTTGGCGACCGAGCTACGATTCAGGCCCTCCGGGCTGCCGGCAAGACTATGACCGAGATTGCGCTGGTGCTCCATTGCAATAAGTCGACAATCTCACGAGAGATCACACGCGGAGCGGTAGCTCAGCTCGATTCAAAGCACCATTCGCACCAAGTCTATCTTGCGGAAACGGCTCAAACACTACACGCCCAGAAACGTGACAGGACGGGACACCACGCCTTTCTCAAAACTAGCCGTACGTTCTTTAAGGCTCTTACTAAGGAGCTTACTCGTAAGCCCCGCGTACATAGCGTTGACAGCTTCGTACACTTCTACCGCGACCAGGGTAAGTCCTGTCCTTCAACGACCACCGTGTATCGCTACATCGATGCCGGGCTGCTTAAGCTAGACAACATGG